>JBAVQO010000469.1:0-1560 GCA_049694135.1 Gillisia sp.
ATCCACAATTACCCCGAACCATTGGGAGTCTACTCTTTTGACTAGATCAATAGTCTGGTCTGCTGTTTTTAGAAAGTCTCCATGATTCTGTACTCCTACCAGGACTCCCTTTTTCGCACCATAAGCAGCACATTCTTTTAAACTTTCTGCCATATAGGAAGCTATTTCATCTCTTCGATTTTCATACCCATCGGGAATAGGACCTGAAAAGACTCGAATAACCGGTGCACCCAATTTTACAGCTACGTCGATCCATTCTTTTACATGGGCGACATCTGCAGCTCTTTTAGCCGGATCTGGATCTGCAAAATCGTTTCGTACACCGGTACCACTAATATCGAGTCCTTTTAAAAATGCATATCGTTTTACTTTATTTATAAAATCATCTGAAGGGACTTTGGGATAGCCCGGAAAAAAATATGCAGTAAGATCAACAGCCTCAAAACCATGATCCGCGGCCCAATCCATAAATTCAAAAAGGGACATTCCCGGACCCCTCCCTTTTGCTTTGTTTAAAAGAGGTTTGGTAAATGAATAAGCATTCAAACTTAGCTTGACAAAAGGCTGTTCACTTCCTGAACGCAATTTATTTTGAGCTGTAATTGATGGCATTGAAAAAAAGAAACCTGCTAAAAGCACAATTCCCAGTTTAATTTTTGTTGTAAGTTCTAATTTCATTTTTCTTATTGGTTATATTCTTTATTGATAGCAATTTTAACTTTGGAAAAGAAAGCTGGAACAACTTTATATGGATTATAAGGGATATCCGGCACAGGACGGGGTTCTCCTTTTATTTGAAGAGTTTCTATAGGGAGATATCCGCTATATCCACTTTCGTGAACGATCTTCATAATTTTATCCAGATCGGTTTTCTCTTTACTTCGAGGACCAATGGGGCTTTCCTTAATTTGAAAATTTACGGCATAAGGTATTGCACGTTTAAAATCCTGATAAGGATCTGGGGTAAGGAATTTACCGCTATCCACAATCAATCCGAACCAGTTCGAATCAACCCTCTTTACCATGTCTATACACTGATCTGCTGTCTGAAGAAAATCCCCGTGATTTTGAACTCCTACCAATACCCCATGTGCTTCACCATATGCTGCACATTCTTTAAGGCTTTCCGCCATATATTCGGCAATTTCGTTTCGGCGATTTTTGTAACCTTCAGGTATGTCTCCTGCAAAAACACGAATAACCGGAGCTCCAAGCTTTTCAGCTACATCTATCCAATTTTTAACCAGTTGTACGTCTGCAGCTCTTTTCTTGGGATCGGGATCTGCAAAATTATTTTTGACACCGGTCCCGGATATATCCAACCCTTTTAAAAAGGCATATCTTTTTATTTTATTGATATATTCATCGCTCGGGACCGAAGGGTAACCGGGAAAAAAATAAGCAGTAATATCTACGGCATCAAAACCTTCATTCGCTGCAAAATCTATTAAATTAAATAAGTCCATTTTTTTTGAAGCATCTATACCTTTGCCCGTTAAAAGTTGATTAAATGAATATGCATTCAAACTAGTTTTAATATGAGATTTTTCCGTTTGTGGG
>JBAVQO010000470.1:0-2154 GCA_049694135.1 Gillisia sp.
GAATATCACTCAGGAAGAACTCGCGAATAAAATTGGTGTTTCCAGGCAGACTATTAATTCAATTGAAAAAAACAGATATGTGCCTTCCACTTTACTTGCCCTAAAACTATCTGATTTATTCAATAAACCGGTAAATACTTTTTTTAAACTTGAAGAGGGTGATTAATCTAAACTCTTGAATGTTTGCATTTGCTAATCTTTAAAAAGCTTCTTTCGTAAAATGAATTAGAAAAACTTAACTTTGAGACATTCTTATTTTAAATCTTAAATAATTATGTTGAAAAAAAGTTTAATGTTGGTTAGTTTTCTAATGTTTACAGCATTTGGATACTGCCAGAAACTTTACATTCCAAGAGATGTAAAAAATGCCTATCGCAATAATACCCGTTCCAAAACCGGAGAACCCGGAGAGAATTACTGGCAAAATAAAGGAACTTATAATATACAGCTTACTGTAAATCCGCCGGATAGAATCATTAAAGGTTCAGAAAAAATAACCTACACCAATAATAGTCCCGATACGCTTAACACGCTTAACTTTAAACTTATTTTGAATAATCATAAGGCCGGAGCAGCAAGATTAGGGCAAACCGGCGACGATTATTTAACGACCGGAACCCATATAGATAAATATGTGGAAAATGGGCAGGAACGCGAGTGGAAAGATAAAAATGACGGAACAAATAAAACCATTAAACTGGCGCAGCCTTTGCTGCCCAACCAAAGTATCGATTTGGGAATAGATTGGCATTATAAAGTTTCTGTACAAAGCGGCAGGGAAGGAGCGATAGATTCAACTACTTTTTTCTTTGCTTATTTTTATCCGAGAGTTGCGGTTTACGATGATATTGATGGATGGGACCGTATGACTTTTACCGGATCTCAGGAATTCTATAACGATTTTAACGATTATACTTTTGAGGTTACCGTTCCTAAAAACTACATAGTTTGGGCTACAGGAGATCTTTTAAACCCTTCAGAAGTTCTACAGCCTAAATATGACGAGTTATTGAAAAAATCAATGACTTCCGATTCTATTTTTCATATTGCAGATCAGACTGATCTTAGTCAGAATCTGGTAACAAAACAGGATTCATCTAATACCTGGAAATGGAAAGCCGATAATATTACCGATGTTGCCATTGCCACCAGCAATCACTATAACTGGGATGCAGGTAGTGTGGTAGTAGATAATCCTACAAATCGCCGCGCCAGTGTTCAGGCTGCTTACGACGAGAAATCTAAGGATTTTAAAAAAATGGTTGAATATGGAAAACACGCTTTAAAATGGTTTTCTAACAATTATCCGGGAGTTCCTTATCCTTTTCAAAAATCGACCATTGTTCGCGGTTTTGCCGATATGGAATATCCTATGATGGTGAACGACAGTTCTACTCCCGATGATGATTTTACCCGTTTTGTGGTGGAACACGAAATTGCCCATACCTATTTCCCGTTTTATATGGGAATCAATGAAACCCGCTTCGGATTTATGGATGAAGGCTGGGCTACAGCTTTAGAGCATCTAATCGGAATTTCAGATTTAGGTGAAGAGGCTGCAGTAAAAGCCTTTAAGAGTTTTAGAGTAAACCGATGGATCAACGATCCGTCGATGACAGAAGATCTTCCCATAATAACTCCTGGCGATATTTTAAGTGGTTCCGGCCTTGGAAACAACGAATACGGAAAAGCAGCTTTAGGGTATCTTGCTCTTAAAGATATGCTGGGCGATGAAGGTTTTAAAAATGCCTTACAGGGCTACATGAAACGCTGGCATGGAAAACATCCTGTTCCGTGGGATTTCTTTTATTCTATAAACGATGTTTCCGGTAAAGATCTTAACTGGTTTTGGGATAGTTGGTATTTTAGCCATAATTATATTGATATGGCGATTGCGGACGTAGATACCTCAAATGGGAAAACCACTATAAATATTGAAAACATTGGAGGAATGCCTGCTCCGATTGATATTGTGGTTACTACAGCAGATGGAAACACGAAAACCATCCATAAATCTCCGATTATCTGGAAAGATGATTTAAACACTGCTTCCGTAGAATTGGATGGAGTGACCAATGTTTCCAAAGTATCTTTGGAAGGAGGTATTTTTATGGATGCAGATACATCCAATAATACCTGGAATAAAAAATAAGA
>JBAVQO010000471.1:0-1754 GCA_049694135.1 Gillisia sp.
AGGGGCTTTCGTGGTTTTAAAATATTGGAGCTACCGGTAGAAATAGGCTGATCAGTCTGCATTCAGAAATAGAGGTTTAAATAGGCAAAAGCTTTGTAGGGAATCGCTTTCACCATTTTCCCGGTTAAAGGATTTTTAAAAATAGGAAATTTTGGCAACTATCAACGAAGTACCGCGGATTTATCTGCAAAAGAGCAAAAAAGGAGATGAAGGGAAAGATCACCCGAAACGCAACTATAATTGGGGGGACATTTAGGGATGGAAAGGTGTGAAAAAGCAAAATGAAGGCTTAAAACATTACTCCCGATTATGTTTTGCCGCGCTTTTAAGATTAATGCTAATCTTTAAAAATTTTTATGAATTGTTCCTTGAGGAAGAAGCTCCTTATTTATAATTTGCTACCAATCAACTTATTTGAAACCATGGAAGAAGTTCTAAAAATCGGTTTACTGCTGGCTTTTTTGGCCGCGATTGTTTTGATTTTAATCTTCATAGTTATCTTCAGAAAATCGAGGGAAACAGGCCGAAAATCCAAAAATGGAAGAAAAATGATGGATAATTAATTCTTTATATACAAAAACCCCCTTTTTAGGATACTTCGACTAAGCCCTACCTTGTTCGAGGTCTCCCTGAGGGGGTTTCTTTCTGCAATCGGCATTTGGTTCTTCCGGACGTTCTTCCTGTCAGGCTCCGGAATTGGATTTAGATAAGGTAGTAAAATTTTCTATCATCACTTTTCTAAAGTTTTCGTACTTGTTCCAGAATACTTGCAAAAAGTTTTTCCGGTTTAAATGGTTTTAAAATGTAATCTGAAAATCCTAATTCTTTTAGCGCTTCTCCTTCCCGTGGCTGCAAAGAACCAGTAAGTGCAATCACCGGTAAGTTTTGATGCTTTATGTGTTTGCTTGCCCGAAGCTTTTCCAAAAGTTCACAACCTTCCAGCCGTGGCATTTTAAGGTCTGTAAGCACTAAATCGAAATCCTGTTGAGTGATCAGCTCCAGAGCTATCGCCCCATTCGAGACGGACGTACATGTTATCTCCTTATCTTCAAGGAATTTACGAACAATCATCTGGTTCAGACTGCAATCTTCCGCCAGTAAAATCTTCAGCCCTTTTAATGACTCCCATGAATTGAGAGTGCCAGGTTCAATATCTTCCTGTTTGTCTATTGGAGCTACAATTGTAAAAGAGAACTTTGAACCTTTCTTTAGTTGGCTCTCCACTACAAGCTTACCGCCCAACGCCTCCACAAGTTGGCTACTTATAGTCAGACCCAGTCCCGTTCCGCCGGAGTGAGCTTCGATATTTCCCTGATAGAAGGGATTAAATATTTTTTCAAGATGTTCTTCGGAAATCCCTATTCCGGTATCCTCAACTGAAAAATGGAGATGAACATCCAACTCTGTTTGTTTCAACAATGTTACCGTAAGGCTTACATAACCTGTATTTGTGAACTTGATAGAATTTGAAACGAGGTTTAACACCACTTGCCCTAGTTTCATAGGATCCAGGACCATTCGTGGAGGAATGGCTGCATCGATATTTACCAAAAAATCCAAACCTTTTCCCTCTGCCATCAAACGTTGGCCGTTTAATTTCGAATTCAGGATTTCCGTCAGGACCACAGGTCTGGGGTTTATTTCCATATTTCCCGATCGCAGCTTACTGAAATCCATGAGTTTATTCACCATTTCCATCAGGTGCTCTGAGGTCTGAATTAATCCCTTCGAATAATTTTTCACCTCTTCCATGG
>JBAVQO010000472.1:0-2461 GCA_049694135.1 Gillisia sp.
GTACAAAACCTTCTTCAAAGTACTGCCCAACTCGAATTCTGGTATACTTATAAGAATACCGATTTTAACAACTTCCTTGGAGAAGCAAACCAATTACTGGCTGAAACGGTAAAGAATAAAAAAGAACAGGATACGATTGCTCAGGATACTACAGGAACTAAAGAAAATGAGCAGATAAATAAGTTATTGGCAAATGCTGAAGATACTACCCAGACCCAAAATGCTGCCAACAATCCTTTACTGGATTTGGTAGTTTCTCCCGGGTATGAAGGCGGTCCTATCTTGGCTTCTTTTCGGGTTAAAGATACCGCCCAGGTAAGATCTTATTTAAATAGACCTCAGGTAAGGGCTTTGCTTCCTGCAGATCTGCATTATGCAGAATTTGCCTGGGGAGTTCCTAAAGACAATATTGTTGCGCTATATGCTTTAAAAGGGAATCGCGAAAATGCAGCTCCTTTAACCGGAGATGTAATCACCGATGCTAAGCAGGAATATGATCAAATGGGCAGAGTTGCCGTTTCGATGCAGATGAATGGGAAAGGCGCAAAAACCTGGGAAGAAATGACCGGCAATGCCTATACCCAAAAAAGCAATATTGCCATTGTGTTGGATAACGTTGTTTATTCGGCTCCGGGAGTTTCTACGGGTCCTATCGCAGGTGGTAGGAGCCAGATTACCGGTGATTTTACCATTACTGAAGGACAGGATTTGGCAAACGTTTTAAGAGCAGGTAAGCTTCCAGCTTCTGCAGATATTATCCAAAGTGAAATAGTAGGTCCGTCCCTGGGCCAGGAAGCGATAACCAGTGGTATCAATTCCTTCCTTATTGCACTTTTATTGGTGCTTTTATGGATGATCGTGTATTACGGAAAAGCAGGTTTTTATGCCGATATTGCTCTCGCGGTTAACCTTCTGTTTATCTTCGGAATTCTCGCAGGACTTGGTGCGGTACTTACGTTACCTGGTATTGCCGGTATCGTATTAACTATAGGTATGTCGGTAGATGCGAACGTACTGATCTTTGAACGGATTAAAGAAGAACTCGATAAAGGGAAGTCGCAGATGGAAGCTATTAAAGATGGATTCAGTAACGCACTGTCTTCCATTATCGATGCCAACATTACCACAGCCTTAACCGGGTTGATATTATTGGTTCTGGGAACAGGACCGATAAAAGGATTTGCCACTACCTTATTAATAGGTATTGCGACTTCTTTATTTACGGCTATTTTCGTAACCCGATTGTTTATAGACGGGTATGGCAAAAACGGAAAATCTCTTCTTTTCTCTACCAATCTTACTAAAAATCTTTTCAAGAATATCGATATTAATTTCCTTGGAAAAAGAAAAATTGCTTACGTCTGCTCCGGTCTGATAATTTTGGTGAGCATTATTTCCTTCTTTACCAAAGGTCTTAACCAGGGTGTTGATTTTGTTGGAGGTAGAACGTATACTGTTCGATTTGCAGATGATGTTAATGCCACTAAAGTAGAGAAAGATCTTATTGCAGCTTTTGGAAGTGCCGAAGCAAAAACTTTTGGTGCGAACAACCAGCTTAAAATTACTACCAAATATAAAGTAGAAGATGAAGGAAGAGCGGTAGATACCGAGATTCAGCAAAAAATGTTTGACGCTTTAAAACCTTATTTGCCTGCTAACACCACTTTTGATGATTTTACCGTAGGATCTAACGACAAGGCGATAGGAATTATGCAATCTATGAAGGTTGGACCTACCATTGCAGATGATATTAAAAACGATTCGTTCTGGGCCGTTATAGGATCTTTGATTGTAGTGTTCCTTTATATACTTCTGCGTTTCAGAAAGTGGCAATACAGTTTAGGTGCTGTGGTGGCGGTTTTTCACGATGTACTTATAACTCTGGGTATATTCTCATTGACTTACGATATTATGCCTTTTAACATGGAAATAAATCAATCCTTCATCGCTGCGATATTAACAGTTATTGGATATTCGCTGAATGATACGGTAATTGTATTCGATAGAATTAGAGAATACAATCACGAGCACAAAGATAGCTGGCCTTTCTTCAGAATTATAAATTCGGCTTTAAGCAGCACCCTTGGGCGTACGTTAAACACCTCTCTTACCACTTTGGTGGTGTTAATCGCGATCTTCTTCTTCGGAGGTGAAAGCCTGCGTGGATTTATGTTTGCAATGATTATTGGGATAGGAGTTGGTACATATTCTTCCCTGTTTATCGCGAGTCCGATAATGTTCGACAGTGTGAAAACCAAAACTCTTATTGAAGATAAAAAGAAGAAAAGAAAGTAGATAATCTTTCTTTTGTCCATATAAAAAAGCCGCTTTTAAAGCGGCTTTTTTTATTTCGAAAAGTTCTTGTTTAGCCTGATTCTATCTGGATAAGAGTAAAAAATGTTCGGAAGGAATAATTTGATTAATTCGAAGTAGAAGTTCTGTAAAAGGTCATTTTATCGCC
>JBAVQO010000473.1:0-1636 GCA_049694135.1 Gillisia sp.
CGGTAATGAGCAAAATATAAAGAGGGAATACTTAAGTTTTCGCGTTTTATATAATTCCAAACATCCATTTCGGTCCAGTTGCTTATAGGAAATGCCCTAAAATGCTCTCCTTCAAAATGCTTTCCGTTTAAAAGATTCCACAGTTCGGGACGCTGATTTTTAGGATCCCATTCGCCAAAATCGTTTCTATGCGAGAAGAAGCGTTCTTTTGCCCGTGCTTTTTGTTCATCTCTTCGCCCTCCTCCAATAGCACAATCCACCTTATTGTCTTCAATTGCATCCAAAAGTGTCGTTATCTGTAAAGCATTTCGGGTGGCATTTTTTCCTTTTTCTTCTGCCACTCTTCCTTTATCTATAGATTCCTGAACAGAGCCTACAATTAATTTTACTCCCAATTCTTCAATCAACTGATCTCTAAACTGAATGGTTTCGGGAAAATTATGTCCCGTATCTACATGCATTAAAGCAAAAGGAATTTTACTGGGATAAAACGCTTTTTTAGCCAAATGAGTTACCAAAATCGAATCTTTTCCGCCGGAAAATAATATGACGGGATTTTCAAACTGGGCCCATACTTCCCGCAGAATATAGATAGCTTCCGACTCCAATTCTTCCAGATAATTTAGATAGTATTTACTCATTTCGTTCTAATTTCTTTTGAAGAGGTACTAGAATACTTTCTACAGAATCTTCCAAAGATCCTTCTTCTGTTTTAATTTCAAAATCGGGATTTTTTGGGGCTTCATAAGGGGCAGTAATTCCCGTGAAGTAAGGAATTTCTCCCCGTCTTGCTTTTTTATATAGTCCTTTTACATCTCTTCGTTCACATTCTTCCAAAGAGGTATTCACAAACACTTCATAAAAATCATCTGATCCTACAATCTCCTGAATCATTTTGCGATCCTTCTTTAAGGGCGATATAAATGAAGCAAGTACCACTATTCCCGCGTCCACAAACAATTTTGCTATTTCTGCTATTCTTCTTAAGTTTTCCTGCCTGTCTTCCGCAGTAAAATTCAAATCCTGATTAATTCCCGCCCGAATATTATCTCCATCTAAAGAATACGTGTGGATACCTTTTCCTAAAAGATTTTTTTCAAGAAGGTTGGCAATAGTAGATTTACCCGAACCGGATAAACCTGTAAACCAGACAACAAAAGAGGAGTGTCCGTTCATTTTATTTCGGGCCAATCGATCTACTGTGAACTTGTGAGGAACTATATTACTGCTCATTTTGTTTATTTAAATCTTTACTTCTTCTTTGTTCAAGTCCGTAATCCATCTTATACCAGGCTCTTTCGTGAAAGTAGTATAAAAGCATCTTGGTAAAAATTTCCACCACTCCTATTTTCAAACCTGTTAAGGGATTACCGGTTACTATCCATGCAAGGATAACAGTGTCTATGGTACCCACAATTCGCCAGGTCACCGATTTTGCCAAATGTCTTTTCTTGCTGTCTCCTTTTTTGGTAACTCCTGCTTTTATATTGAACCAAATTCTTTCATGAAAATAATAAAGCAACATTTTGGATCCTGATTCCAGAAGGCCAATTTTCATCCCCGTTAAGGGATTACCTGTAATAATCCACGACAGGATAAAGGTATCTATTGTGCCTACGATTCGCCAGGTAATGGT
>JBAVQO010000474.1:0-5110 GCA_049694135.1 Gillisia sp.
TAGGGAGATTGTCCCTGTAACTGCCTATTTCCGTCAAAACTTTCTCCATCTCTTAAGTTTCTTTTTTTAGATTCATATTCGCCGTTGGCGCTTCGGTCCATAGCCACTTTTGAATCGATTACAGAAACATTCAGATTAAAATCAAATTTTTGGAAGGCAGGAGAAATAAAGTCCAGTTTTTTTCGCAATTCCAGTTCTGCTCCGTACACCTGTGCATCGTTAACATTCCGTGGCTGATAGTTATCTGCAGAAAAATCGCTATAAATCGATAATTCTATAGGATCTTTGAAGGATTTATAAAAACCACTGAAAGCCAAAAGCTGGGCATCGTCTCCAAAGATTTCGTAACGCGCATCCAGGTTGTTTATATAAGTAGGTTGTATATTGATATTTCCAATAAACACCCTGCTGGTTAGCGGATCGTAGATCTGCGCGATTGAGGCCTCTTTAAACGAAGGTCGTGCTGTAGTGCGGGAATAGGATAAGCGGAGATTTGAATTTTCTGTCGTGCTGTAAATTAAGTTGGCAGAAGGAAATAAATCAGCTTTGTTCAACAGATTTTTGTCTTTAAAAACAACAGTTCCTAAGTTGT
Organism: Gillisia sp.; assembly: GCA_049694135.1. Classification (GTDB taxonomy): domain Bacteria; phylum Bacteroidota; class Bacteroidia; order Flavobacteriales; family Flavobacteriaceae; genus Gillisia. The sequence continues at coordinate 593 of JBAVQO010000474.1, forward strand.
TCTGTCCTGAATAGTACAAATCATATTTTTCGAATCTTAATCCTAAGATTGCCTTCAGCTTATCTGTAATCTTGAAATCTTCAGAAATATAAGCAGAAGCATCGGTATTGTAGGCATCGAAAGTGTTTGAGGGTTCATAGGATCCATTGATATAGGAACCGGTGCCGGATTCTGGTGTCCATATATTTCCAGAAGCCAGAATTTGGTTCGCATCCCCGTGATAGCTCTCGCTAACCGGCCCCTGAATCAAAATCTGATATTGATCTATACTGAAGTTTCGTTTTTTGTAGTTATAGCCACCGCCGAATTTTAGAGTAGCCTCACGATTAAAAAGCTGATGCCTTTTTGAAAGATCTACTTTACCTACAAGATCTTTCTCTTCGAGGTTTCTCCAAATCCTGGACGGGCTTTCTGAAGAACTGGGACGAATGCTGTAGGTGTCGGTTTGTGCAGAATATTCAAAAGGAGTAATACGAATATCCTTATCGTAAACCCTTGCCAGTGTTGGAGAAAGTTTCCATTCCAGAGTCCAGCTTGCATCTTCGTTGGTGTGTTTACCAGATAAAAGGGCATTGGTGATAGAGCGTTGAGTATATTCCAGGTTATCGCGATATACATCTACCACATCTGAAACATAAATATTCTGGTGGAAATAACCAGCTGTAGATTCCCCATTTTGGATATGAAGCACATTCAACTGATATTTAGAACGGTCGGTTTTAAAGGCCAGTCCGGCTAATCCGCTTAGCAACACATTGTTTTTTCCGTAGTTACCAATAAGGGTGCGATTAGGTCGAAGTTTGAATTCGCTGGTATTACGAGGTCTTAAGTAAGAATTGCTTTCGTAGTTCTCATAGAATTCTGTGATGTTCTTGTAAGAAGCCGATGCAAAATACCCCAATTTGTTATTATCTCCCACCGTGTATTGGTTTCCGGCTGTAAACCCTACATTAAAATCTATAGGACTGGTAGCGGTATGGGCGCTTAAAGTTTTATCAAAACGCTGGGTAAGTCGGGTTAAAGCAGCATCATTGTCGAACGGACGTGGAAATCTTTGTGCCCTGTTTACAGGAAGGTCTCTTTTGCCGTTATCGAATCCCAGAAAATCTGTACTGCTTCCGTCGTACTTCAGGTAATTAGATTTTAAATGCATACTGGGATTATAAGTTCCTCCGATAGAAAAACTGTATTCCTGGTGTGAAGGAAAATCCTTGGTAATAATATTCACCATTCCGCCGGTAAAATCGGCAGGAAGATCTGCTGTTGAAGATTTTACCACCTGGATATTATCCAGAATATTGGTAGGAAAAAGGTCTAATTGAATACTATTTCTGTCCGGATCGAGCCCCGGAATATCTACACCGTTTAAAATGGTTTTGGTATATCGGTCTCCCAGACCGCGTACGTACACATATTTTCCCTGCTGAACGGAAACGCCGGGAACAGTTTTCACTGCGGAAGAAACTTCGCCCGCACCTATTTTCTCGAAGGTTTGTGAGGAAAGTGCATCCATCATATTAACCGAATTTCTTTGAAGCGTAAGTACCGATGCCTCGGTATCTCTGGCGGTGGTAGTGGTTATAACCACTTCGTCTAAAGCTCCTGCCGAAGATTTCATAGTAACATTTAAAGGAGTAGTTTCTCCTGCTTTTACTATTACCCCGGTTACTTCAAGGGTTTCGTACCCTACAAAAGAGAAATCTATAGTGTAGGTGCCGGGTTCAACTTCCAGAGAAAAATCTCCTTCAAAATCGGAAGTGGTACCTGTAGAAGTTCCTTTTATTACAACGTTGGCAAAGGGCAATACATCATTAACCTCGGCATCATTAATGGTTCCCGCAATTTTTCCTTTTTGGGAATAAGAGAAATTAAACAATAAACTTAAAATTAAAACCAGTGTGAATTTAGTTTTCATAGAACTATATAATTATCAAATCTTAAATGGTAAAATGCCCGTCCCTTTTTTTGGGGACGAGCAATTTCTTTGGTCATATTAATCTTTATGACAATAACTTTTATTAAAATGCACCTTTCGATTTTGCGTAGGTCCAGTCAAATTGTGACATATCTGCACCCACAGTTTGAGATCCTTCTGTAACTGAAGTGGCAAAATTTGGAGCATCTGCAGAAAAAGAAGAGGTGTTGGTTTTATCTTTAAACATTCCTGAAATTGTTTCGCCATCCATTAAAGCTATCTCCCAGTTAGAAAAATTTAAATCTCCGGCGGTATAATTGGCAGCACTCCCTTCATCAGAAAGTTCTACAAATTGGTTGCTGTTAAAGTTTTTAGCGTAAATGTTTTTTAAGGTTCCCATAGAGCTATCTCTAAAAGCAGCAATTTGTCCCTTATCGGCCGCTGTTGGAAGTCCAATAATAGTAATACCATCCATAGTGAAAGAAGCAGTGGCAGTACCTTCGGCGCCGTCTACTTCCAGGCCGTGGTCGGAAGCCTCTCCCTGAACCACAACAGAATTGGAAATGGTTCCGCCGTAAGCCTGATCTATATCCAAACCATCATCACCACCTTTGTAGGCTAACAACGACTTTGGACTCACAGTTCCGCCAAAAAATTCATATCCGTCATCAAGATTACCAACCACTTCAATATGATCTACAGTAGTACCGTTACCAACACCACCAAAAGAAACCCCGTTAATTTCATTTCCTGATCCTATTAAAGCTCCGCCGTGGCGTATTGAAACGTATTCAAAAACTCCGGAATTATCTTCAGGATCGGTACCTCCGTATCGGCCAAATTCGTCGTTGGCAGGTATCCCTTCAATCTGAGCTTCTTCAGAATCTCCTCCTACAGAGATAGGAGCGCGGCCTAATAAAAGAACGCCTCCCCAAAGCCCTCGATCGTTTGCGGTTAGATTGGTGCCAAATTTTTCTCCCAGAGCAATATTGTCGTTTATAGAAGTAAAAACTATAGGATTTTCGGCTGTTCCCTTAGCGTTAATCAATGCGCCTCTGGCAATAATTAAAGCGGAAGCACTAGCATTTTCACCTTCTTTTCCTTTAATTATTGTTCCGGGTTGGATAGTAAGCGTTACCCCGTCCTGAACTACCACTTTACCTGATAGAGTCCAGATTCTGTCGTTGCTTAGCGTCATATCTTCGCTAATGAATCCCGATAAGTCCTGTTGATCTGGAGTTGGATTTGGATTTGAACAGGGAGAACAGGCGCCTCCACAATCTACCGCGGTTTCAGTTCCATTCTGAATGCCGTCGGTACAGGATGCCAGCTGCTCAATGGGAGCATCGTTGCTGTTGCTACAACCCGTAAATATTAAGGCTGCGATCGATAAACCTGTAAATAATACCTTTTTCATACTGTGTTCGTTTAATTTTTGGTTTAATAGTTTAAGTTTGGCGCAAATTAACGGTAGAATTCCAGCAACCAGCTTACCAGAAGTTTAACTTTCTGTTAGAAGAGAAGCAGAGAATGTTATGATAAGGTTTATAAAACGGTGGGTACATTTTTTTATGCCCCAGGTTCCTATTTCGTATTTCTTTAGAAGTATAAGTTATCTTTGGCGCTCCCGCCGATTTCTCAGAATTATTGTTGTTAACTCAATGTTACCTATGAGCTTCTTTCTTAAAATATTAAAGATTAATTTTATATTTACTTTTGTGGCCTAACTAAACTTATTATGAAAAAAAAGGACATTACCATTTTGCTTGTAGACGATGAACCGGATATTCTGGAAATCGTAGGCTATAATCTTTCTGCGGAAGGATACAATGTAATTACTGCAGATAATGGTGCGCAGGGCGTTAAGATAGCCAGGAAAAAAAGGCCTCACTTGATCATCTTAGATGTAATGATGCCGGAAATGGATGGTATTGAAGCCTGCGAACAAATAAGAAAGATCCCCGAACTCAACGATACTATTATCGCATTTTTAACGGCACGTGGCGAAGATTATTCGCAAATGGCAGGATTCGATGCCGGCGCAGACGATTATATTACTAAACCTATAAAACCAAAAGTCCTGGTAAGTAAAGTAAAAGCCCTGTTGCGCAGGTTTAAGGAAAATGAACCTTCTTCTAATATTCTGAAAATTGGCGATCTGGTAATAAACCGCGATGAATATAAAATCATAAAGGATAATGAGGAGATGGTATTGCCAAGAAAGGAATTCGAATTGCTTTCTTTACTCGCCTCAAAGCCCGGCAAAGTGTTTAAACGGGAAGAAATTCTCGATAATGTTTGGGGCAACGAAGTGGTTGTAGGAGGCCGCACTATCGATGTGCATATAAGAAAACTTAGGGAAAAGATCGGCGACGATAGTTTTAAAACGGTAAAAGGAGTAGGTTATAAGTTTGTAATTTAATGGCTCAAAATTTTAAGCGATCATACAAATTTGCAATAAAAACCTCGTTTTTTATCATGGTTTTTCTCACGCTCCTTACGGGCGTTTTTTTGTATTTTTCCGGAGTGTTGCAATGGATTCCTCTGATTGTTTTCGCACTTTGTTGTTACTTTTTTTCTTTTTTTATCATTCAGTATCGGGT
>JBAVQO010000475.1:0-2369 GCA_049694135.1 Gillisia sp.
GTTCGGAACCGGGGGCGCCACTCTTCATGATATAGAGTTAATGAAATCTGTCGTAGGGGCAAAGACAGGAATAAAGGCTTCCGGAGGAATAAAATCTACAAAAGATGCTCAACAGTTTATCGAAGCCGGCGCTTCCAGAATCGGTACCTCTTCGGGAATAAAGATCGTTTCGCAGGAATGAATTTCTTCGAAATAAGTCGGACAAAAAGTGTATTGGCCGGGCGCAGGGATTTTCATCATTAATTTGTCAGATAGGCTTCAATAGTTATATTTGCTTATGACAAGTATCGATGCGTTCATTTCAGATTTTGCCTCCTTTGTATGGGGACTTCCCCTTCTAATTTTGCTTATTGGTGGCGGCCTTTACCTTTTAATTATTTCGAAATTTCTTCCCTTCCGGTATTTGGGGCATGCATTGCAGGTGTTGCGTGGAAAATATGATAATCCCGATGATCCGGGAGAAATAAATCATTTCCAGGCACTTTCTACTGCTCTTTCCGCGACCGTGGGAATGGGAAATATTGCCGGAGTGGCTGTTGCTATCGCTATTGGCGGACCGGGTGCTATTTTCTGGATGTGGGTAAGTGCGATCATTGGGATGGCTACTAAATTCTTTACCAATAGCCTGGCGGTAATGTATCGCGGAAAAGATAGCCAGGGAAATATCCAGGGCGGTCCCATGTACTTTATTACTGAAGGTCTCGGAAAAAAGTGGAAACCTCTCGCTGTTTTCTTTAGTGTGGCGGGCTTAGTAGGAGCATTACCTGTTTTTAATGCCAACCAGTTAACCCAGGCAGTCGATTATATTTTGCTGGCTCCCAACGGAATTAACACCGGATTTTACAGCGATTTAATCATCGGCATTGTATTGGTTACCATCACTTCCATTGTAATTTTTGGAGGTTTAAACCGAATTAGCAAAACCGTTTCCAAATTGGTTCCCGCGATGGTGGGCCTATATTTTGTGTCGGTGCTGATCATACTTTTTGTAAATGCGTCAGAAGTTCCTCATTATCTCTCTCTCATTTTTACTGAAGCTTTTGCCGGAAAAAATTATACGGGAGAACCCTTTTTAGGCGGAGTAGTGGGCGGACTAATAATCCTTGGGATTCGTCGTGGAGCCTTTTCAAACGAAGCGGGAATTGGAACCGCACCAATGGCTCACGGCGCAGCAAAAACTGCCGAACCTATTCGCGAAGGGCTTGTGGCCATGTTAGGTCCGGCTATAGATACATTGGTGGTTTGTACGCTCACGGCTTTAGCGATCTTAGTAACAAATGTTTGGCATACCACCGATTTGAATGGGGTAAGCCTTACTGCCGCGGCATTCGATAAATCTATTCCTGTGTTCGGGAATTACTTACTGCTTATCTGCATCGCGATTTTTAGCATTTCTTCGCTTTTTTCCTACTCCTACTACGGAACAAAATGTCTTTCGTTTTTATTTGGAGCTGAAAATAAACACATCTACAACTACTTTTATGTGCTTAGTATCCTTGTGGGAGCAACCACCACTTTAAGTATGATGATCAATCTCATCGACGGATTTTTTGCTTTAATGGCAATTCCCACCATGCTTTCCACGCTTATTATGGCACCCCGGGTTTTAAAGGCTTCGAAAGATTATTTTAGGAGAATGAAGCTTAACAATGAACAATAAACAATAAACAATAAACAATAAGCAATAAACAATAAGCAATCGTTTACATTCAAAATTCGGCATTCAAAATTCAAAATAGAAAGGTCTATTCTCTTTTTTCTTTACTCTAGATAATAATGCGTTTCGACAGGCTCTGCGCAGCAATTCAAAATTGCATTCAAAATTCAGCATTCAAAATTCAAAATAGAAGGTCTATTTTCTCTTCTCTTTTCTCTTTACTCTAAATATTAACGTGCTTCGACAAGCTCAGCGCAGCAATTCAAAATTCAAAATTCGGCATTCAAAATTCAAAATAGAAAAGTCTTTTCTCTTTACTCTAAATATTAACGTGCTTCGACAAGCTCAGCGCAGCAATTCAAAATTCAGCATTCAAAATTTAAAATAGAAAAAGTCTTTTCTCTTTGTTCTATTTTCTATTTTCTTTTTTCAAAAGAGTTTCATTAAACAATTCAAGAATTCTCTTGTACTCATCGGTCCAGCTGCTGGGTTCTACAAAACCGTGGCTTTCTACCGGAAAAACGGCGAGTTCCCAGTTGTCTTTTCCAAGTTCAATCAATTTTTGTGTCAGCCTTACCACATCCTGAAAATGCACATTGGTATCTACCATTCCGTGTTCGATCAATAGATTTCCCTGCAATCCATCGGCAAAATAAATAGGTGAAGAGCGCTTGTAGGCTATAGGATCGTCCTGCGGGTTATTCAGTATATT
>JBAVQO010000476.1:0-4588 GCA_049694135.1 Gillisia sp.
TTCAGGAGACGCATTCATATTGAATTTACTTTCTACTTTTGCCTGCCAGATTAGCAAATCTTTCTTTGCATCAATAAAATCAAAAGTGATATCTAAAATCGTCTGCGGGCCGCCAAGAGGAATTCCACCCGAAATACCTACACCCATATTGCCACCGCCTCCACCAACGCCAATTCCCAGATTATTGTTGGAAGTTGTTTCGTAGGTTGAAGCATAGAAGTTCACATAAATATCCGGATTTTCAGCTGTAACCAATCCTTTGGTTCTAAGTTCAGAATGAATGATATCCAACAGCCGTTGTTCATCCAGCTGACTCATTTTTGAAGCCAGGTCGGGATAAATTTTATAGGTTTTTATCTTTTGAAAATTCACATCCTGATCGTAATCGTATACGGCTCTTGGGGCATTACAGGACGCCAGGATAAAAAACAGGACGAGATATTTGACTTTTTTCATGATGAATAGTTTTAATAAAATTAATCAAAAACTATCCCACTAAATACTGTTAATCAGGAAATCAGAAAAAACAGCAGCCAAAAAGTTTGTTAGGAAGGATTTTTATTAAGCATTTCCCAAAGCTTGTCTTTAAGTTCTGTGAGTCCTTGCTGGGCAACCGAAGAAATAAACAAATACGGCGCTTTCAAATTCTTTTCGAGAATATCGTTTAGTTCGGTTTTTAATTCCTCATCCAGCATATCGCTTTTTGAAATAGCAACAAGTCGGTCTTTGTCCAACATTTCTGGGTTGTAACGCCGTAACTCATCGAGAAGAATTTCATACTCCTTTACAATATCTTTTGAATCTGCAGGAATCAAAAACAGCAGGGTAGAGTTTCGTTCGATATGTCGTAAAAATCGATGCCCTATTCCCTTTCCTTCGGCAGCTCCTTCAATAATTCCTGGAATGTCTGCCACCACAAAGGTTTTAAATTCCCGGTATTTAACTATGCCCAAATTCGGTTTAAGAGTGGTAAACTCGTAATCTGCAATTTTAGGTTTTGCAGCGGTAATAACCGAAAGCAACGTTGATTTTCCCGCATTGGGAAAGCCTACAAGACCAACATCTGCCAAAACTTTTAGTTCCAGGGTGATATCTACCTCTTCCCCATCTATTCCAGGCTGTGCGTAACGTGGGGTTTGGTTGGTAGAGGATTTAAAATGACTATTTCCTAAGCCACCTTTTCCGCCCTGGGCGACTATGATTTCCTGGCCATCTTCAATTACTTCATGAAGCACTTTTTGGGTTTCCGTATCTCTTATTACCGTTCCTAAAGGAACTTCGATATAGGCATCTGCCCCATCGGCACCGGTACTAGTTTGTTTGCCTCCATGTTCTCCATGTTCAGCCCGAATATGTCTTTTAAATTTTAAATGAAATAAAGTCCATAAATTCTTGTTCCCTTTCAGAATAACATGACCTCCACGGCCGCCATCACCTCCATCGGGTCCGCCCTTTGCAACGTATTTCTCCCTGCGCAGATGCGCAGAACCCTGACCTCCCTTTCCGGAGGCTACATGTAATTTTACATAGTCTACAAAGTTTCCTTCTGTCATATTATTCTTTTATAAAGCTTCTATCACTTCGCTTAAACGTGCGGTTATCTCACTAACAGAACCCACTCCATTCACGCCAAAATACTTGTTTTGTTTTAAGTAAAACTGCTTCAAAATAGCCGTTTCTTCATAATACACTTTTATTCTTTTGCGAATTACCTCTTCGTTGGCATCGTCTGGTCTTCCAGAAGTTTTTCCGCGCTCCAGTAATCGCTGTACCAAAATCTCATCATCAACTTCAAGAGCGATCATGGCCGATACTTCTGTTCCCTTTTCGGCTAAAAGCTCAGAAAGAGCTTCAGCCTGTGCAACCGTGCGAGGGAAACCATCAAAAATAAATCCCTCGGTGTCTTTATTTTTTTCAACTTCAGCGTTTAGCATCGCAATAGTAACATTATCTGGCACCAGTTGTCCTTTATCCATAAAGGATTTTGCGTGAAGTCCAAGTTCGGTTTGGGTCTTAATATTGAAACGAAAAACATCACCGGTAGAAATATGTATAAGATTATATTTGTCCTTCAAAATTACTGCCTGTGTACCTTTTCCGGCACCAGGAGGGCCAAATAACACCAAATTTGTCATCTTCTATTTTTTTAGTTTATAAATTTGAGATAAGTTTCTGCCAAGTCCGTCGTAATCCAGACCATAACCCACTATAAAATCATTTGGAATTTCCATTCCTATATAGTCTATTTTATGATGTTTTGTGTAGGCTTCAGGTTTAAAAAATAAGGTGGCTATTTTATAGTTTTTTACGTTTTTGTTTTTAAGCAAAGAATCCAGAGACTCGAGGGTATTTCCCGTATCAATAATATCTTCTATTACCACTACCTCCCGATCCTTTAAATCCACATCCAGACCTATAAAAGTTTCAACTTTTCCAGTACTGGCGGTTTTTTCATAGGATTTCAACTTTACAAACAACACTTCGCAATCGCCCTCGAACTTACTAATAACTTCTGAAGCTACTCTAAAAGCGCCATTAAGAACACCCATAAAAACCGGGGTTTTGTCTTTATAATCTCTGTTGATTTTTACAGCGATTTCTGAAATAGCCTTTTGTATCTTCTCTTCAGAAATAAAAGGCTCAAAGTAAAGGTCGTGCAGTCGAATCACGGTGAAAATTTAAAAGTTCAAAGATAAGGATTCTAAATTACCTGATAGCTTAATAAAATGATGATTTCTATGGTTTATCTCGGCATTTCCGTCTTAAAAATTTATTTTTGCTTAAACTTGAATCGTTTATGAAAAATTATTTTTCATCAGATTTTACTTTAGGAATATTAGGTGGCGGCCAATTGGGGAAAATGCTGCTTTACGAAACCCGCAAATTCGATATCCAGACGGCTGTTATGGATCCCAATGCGGAAGCTCCGTGCCGTATTTCTGCAAATCATTTTGAGCAGGGAGACCTGATGGATTACAACAAAGTTGTAAATTTTGGCAGGAAAGCAGATGTTCTTACTTTTGAAATTGAAGCCGTAAATACCGATGCTCTCGAAGAGTTAGAAAAATCTGGCGTGAAAGTATATCCTTCTTCAAAAACCTTAAAAATAATCCAAAATAAGGTCACTCAGAAGCACTTTTACATCCAAAACCAGATTCCGACGGCCAATTTCAGCAGTTATAATACGCGTGAGGACTTTATAAAAGCCATTGAAGAAAGTCAGCTTAAATTGCCGTTAGTATGGAAAAGTGCTACCGGAGGTTACGACGGACGGGGCGTACAGGTAATTAAAACCGAAGATGATCTGAAGGATGTTACAGAAGGTCAATGTCTTGCCGAAGAACTGGTTCCTTTCAAAAACGAACTCGCTGTTATTATGTGCCGGAACGTTTCCGGAGAAATAGTTTCGTATCCCGTGGTGGAAATGGAATTTCATCCCACTGCCAATCAGGTAGAATACGTGGTTTGTCCGGCCAGGATTTCTGAAGAAATCGCTAAAAAGGCCATTGCGGTAGCCAAAACGGTTTCCGAGGCTTTTGAACATGTGGGTCTATTGGCCGTAGAAATGTTTCAGACCGAAACCGATGAAATTTTAGTAAACGAAGTGGCTCCGAGGCCACACAACAGTGGCCATTACAGCATAGAAGGCAGCTACACTAGCCAGTTCGAAAATCATTTACGCGCAATTCTGGATTTACCTCTCGGCGATACCAGGAGTAAAGTGGCAGGTATTATGGTGAACCTCGTTGGAGAAAAAGAACATACCGGGCCGGTTGTATATAAAAATCTGGAAAATATTCTGGAACTTCCCGGTGTTATTCCCCACATCTACGGAAAAAAACTTACAAGACCCTTCCGAAAAATGGGACATGTGACCATCATTAATAAAGATATAGGAGAAGCCAGAAAAATAGCCGAAAAAGTTAAAAATACCATTAAAGTAATAAGTGAGTAAGGATTTCTAAAAAAGAAACTATGAGTACAGTTGCAGTTATAATGGGCAGCACCAGCGATATGCCGGTAATGAAGGAAGCTATAAATATTTTACAGGAATTTGGCATAAAAACAGAAGTAGACATTGTATCTGCACACCGCACGCCGGAAAAACTATTCTAGTTTTCAAAAAACGCGCATTTAAAGGAAATAAAGGTTATTATTGCCGGTGCCGGCGGAGCTGCTCATTTGCCGGGAATGGTGGCATCGCTCTCTCCCTTACCAGTAATAGGTGTTCCTGTAAAATCCAGCAATTCCATTGATGGATGGGATTCCATCCTGTCTATCCTGCAGATGCCGGGAGGAGTTCCGGTGGCTACTGTCGCTTTAAACGGTGCTAAAAATGCCGGAATTCTGGCTGCTCAAATTTTAGCGACCTCAGAACCGGAAATTCTCAAAAAGATACAAGAGTATAAACAGAATCTTCAACAAAAGGTGCTCACGGCTTCAAGAAACCTTCAGAAATGAAGAAAGCCACGTAAACCTGGCTTTCAAACAGTAGTCCTTTAAATTTTGCAATATTATTTATTAACCATTCTAAAAATATTAACTAAGAAACTTAAAAATTACTACTTTTTCTTTTGCTAAAAACAAG
>JBAVQO010000477.1:0-4691 GCA_049694135.1 Gillisia sp.
ATCTTAACCGGGAGAAATTCCTGAATTACAGCATTAATCGTTGGTATAATTTTGTGAGCTCTCAGGCGGTTGAAAGTATTTTCACTTCCATAGAAGGGGTTACAGGAGCAGAAAATAGCAAGGACAAAATCAAGGATTTCAACCTGAAAGGGATAGATTTTGATCATAAAACCAGCGTTTTTCCAAAAGCTTTTGGCCATACGCTTGAATATGCTTTAAAAAATCCGAAGGAATTGATAGAATGGTTGTACCAACACCAGAGCTCGCAGCAACGACAGCATTTTGCCAACAGGTTATTTGTTATTGTTTATTCCAAAACGGGGGAGCATTGGAAACTAAAATCTGACATCCTTTGGTTAAAGCAGCTAATTACCAAATATGTTGCTACTTTTGAGGTTTCACAACTGCAGAAATTGCTTTTTTCTTCAGAAAAAGCTACATATTCCGATATAATCTGGGCGATTAAATGAATTATATAGGATCCAAAAACAAACTTACAGGTTTTATAAAATCGAAGGTTCACGAGACGGTTGGTACAGATTTGAGCGACAAAATATTTTGCGACCTTTTTGCCGGCACCGGAATGGTGGGCAGGAGTTTTAAAACCGAAGTAAAATCGATAATTGCCAACGATGTTGAATATTACAGTTTTGTTCTGAATAAAAATTATATAGAAAACACATCCCTTTTCGAATACCAGCAGTTTATAGAAGAACTAAATGCTCTGGATGGTATCCACGGATTTATTTCTGAAAACTATTCTGAAGGAGGCAAAGCCGGAAGACTCTATTTTTCCGAAGAAAACGGAAAAAAGATCGATGCCGCACGAATTCAGATTGAAAAATGGAAAAAAAACAAAGAAATCGACGAAAATATATATTATTTTCTGCTGTGTTCATTGTTGGAAAGCGCCGATAAGGTGGCCAATACCGCTTCGGTTTATGGTGCGTACCTCAAGAACATAAAATCTTCAGCAGCCAAACCTCTGAAGATTTTACCCGCTCTTTTTGAAGATACTTCGCGAGCTCATAAAGTGTATAACCGGGATGCGAATTCTTTAATAAACAAGTTGAAAGGCGATATTCTTTACCTCGACCCGCCGTACAACGCCCGGCAATATGGCGCGAACTACCATATTTTAAATACTATCGCAAAATATGATACCTTTGCACCAAAGGGAAAAACCGGCTTGCCTGATTATTTTAAATCTTCGTACTGCAGTAAAAATAACGTACGGGAATCGTTGGAAAATCTGTTGAAAAATGCCGATTTCAACTATGTTTTTTTAAGTTACAACAACGAAGGTTTACTACTTCCGCAGGAAATAAAAGAACTCATGAAAAGGTATGGAAGTTATGAGCTGGCCACGAAAAAATATCAGCGATTTAAAGCAGATAAGACCGAAAACCGTAATCATACGGCTTCAGAAACCATAGAATATTTACATATCCTGAATAAAAAATAAAAAAATGTTTTCAGACCAAGCGAACCAGATTTTTCAAGAAGCAATAGAAAAATATCACGAAAAAAACACTGTAGATCAGTCTTTTGAAAATCCATATAATAAAGATGAACAGCTTTTGGAGCACCTGTTGTACCGAAAATGCTGGATAGACACCGTGCAGTGGCATTACGAGGATATTATACGCGATCCCAATATCGATCCGGTGGCTGCTTTAAAATTAAAACGCCAGATAGATGCTTCCAACCAGGATCGCACCGATATGGTAGAATTTATAGACAGTTATTTCCTTGAAAAATATAAGGAAATAAAGCCTCGTGAAGATGCCAGCATTAATTCGGAAAGTCCTGCCTGGGCCATCGATCGGCTTTCTATTCTGGCTTTAAAGATCTATCATATGGACGAAGAAGCCAGGAGAAAAGATGCTTCACAGGAACATAAAATGAAGTGCCAGGCAAAGCTTGATATTCTGCTGGAACAACGGGTAGACCTTTCTACCGCGATCAATCAGCTTTTGAGGGATATCGAAGAAGGAAGAAAATTCATGAAGGTGTATCGCCAAATGAAGATGTATAACGACGACGAGCTGAACCCGGTATTAAGAAACACCAAGTAATGACGGCTGCGCGATCCCATATTCCGCTTCCTCCCGAAAAAGGAGAAATTCCACAAGGAAAGGCCGCGCATTTATTGGTGATACGTTTATCGGCTATGGGAGATGTGGCTATGACCTTTCCGGTGCTTAAAGTGCTTACGGAAACATATCCGCAGTTAAAAATAACCGTTCTTACACGCTCTTTTTTCAAGCCACTGTTTAACTTGCTGAATAATATAGAGGTTTATGAAGCAGATATTAAAGGAGTACACAGTGGTGTAATTGGTCTTAGCCGTCTGGCGAAGGAATTGCGCGACCTCGAAATAGATGCGGTGGCAGATCTTCATGATGTGTTGCGCAGCAATATTCTGAAGTCGGTTTTTTACTTCTACGGAATTCCGGTGCAACAAATAAACAAGGGAAGAGCCGAAAAAAAGGCCCTTACCTCATTAAAAAATAAGGTTTTTCAGCCGCTAAAATCAACCCATGAGCGTTATGCTGAGGTTTTTCTGAATTTGGACTATCCTATTGATCTAAACTCTTACGTACCAGTTTCCAAATTACCCATTCCCGAAGAAATTAAAAACAGCACCGCAAACGATCGATTAAAATGGATTGGCGTAGCACCTTTTGCCCAACATCCTTCGAAGGTTTATCCGCTGGAACTAATGAAAACGGTTCTGGAAAAGCTGAGCAAAAAGCATAGAATTTTTCTTTTTGGTGGAGGGAAAGAAGAATCGGACGCACTGGAAGATTTTGCCGCAAATTTTGAAAACACCAGTTCTGTGGCCGGAAAACTTTCTTTTAAAAAAGAACTTGCCCTTATTTCTAATTTAGATGCCATGCTTTCTATGGACAGCGGGAATGCACACCTGGCAGCTATTTTCGGAATTCCGGTAGTCACCTTATGGGGAGTCACCCATCCATTTGCCGGTTTCAGAGCGTTTAATCAGCCCATGGAAAATTGTTTGTTGCCGGACCTGGAAAAATATCCCCTAATTCCCACTTCGGTCTATGGGAATAAATTTCCCTCAGGATATGAAAAAGTGATGGAAACCATTGCACCTGAACAGGTAAGCCAGAAGGTGCTGGAAGTTATGAAAGTTCCCCGCCGTAAATCGTGAATTTATACGTCGTCGTAATCTACTTTCAGGGTAGGAGTTAAAGGTTGCGCCTGGCAGGTTAAAATTAATCCTTCCTCAATTTCGCTATCGGTAAGAATCTGATTTTTTCGCATTTCTGCCTTTCCTTCTTTTATTCTTGCAATACAACTGCTGCAAATCCCGCCCTGACAAGAATAGGGAACATCCAGGTCGTTTTCGAGGGCAGCCTCCAGCACGGTTTCCTTTTTGTTCATAGAAAAAGTGGTTTCTTCGTCGTCTACCAACACAGTAAGCTGAGTTTCTCCTTCCACAGAGGTATCCACTTCGCCGGTATCTTCAGTAGAAAAAAGTTCAAAAAGTATCTCTTTTTCCCGAATTCCGTTCTCCAGCAAAACATCTTTTACACTATAAATCATTTGTTCCGGACCACACAGGTAGAATGTCTTAAACCGGAGCTCCTGGAATTTATTTCTAATTACCAGGTTTACCGTGCTCTTTTCGATCCGGCCAAAATGGGCATTTTCTTCGCGAGTACGGCTATACACGAATTCAATGAACAACCTGTCGGGAAATTGTGCCTGCAACTCCAAAAGTTCCTTAAAAAAGATGGTATCATCGGTAGATTTATTTCCATATACCAAAATAAATTTACTGTGATGTTCTTCGGAAAGCACCGTTTTTAAAATCGACAAGACAGGAGTAATCCCGCTGCCTGCGGCAAAAGCGGCATAATTATTTGCTCCCGGTCCCGGTTTAAAAACGAATTTACCTTCGGGCGGATGTACTTCAAGCACATCTCCCCCCTGAAGTTTGTTATTGGCCAGTACCGAAAATTTCCCTCCTTCAACTTCCTTGACAGTTACTTTTAGTTCCCCGCTCTTAGGCGCCGAACAAATGGAATAAGCCCGCCTGAGTTCTTCTCCTTCCAGGTTTATCTTGATGGTAATATATTGTCCCGCTTCAAAGCGGAAGGTTTCTTTCAGGTCTGCGGGAACATCAAAAGAGATACTGACCGCCTGAGATGTTTCGCGAATGATTTCCTTTATTTTTAACGGATAAAATGTATTCATCAAAAAAGCAATTTGGCGCAAAAATACGAACTCTCAATCTTTTTTTAACTTATTAAAATCATAAAGCCGGCATTTGTAAATAATTCTTAGGCAGAAAAGATTAAAAACTAGTTTTAGATCAACATTTTGAATAAATTGTAACTTTTTCTTAACATTTGTACTAATACTCAAAAAGAGGTTATGTTCCAGCAGTTTTTATCTTTCGAATGGAAGCAATTTTCCAGATCTTCTTATTTTCAAAAAGGAATCGCTATCAAAATCTTTCTGGTGCTGGGAGCACTTTATTTTGGAGGAATGTTTGTAATGATGGGAGTGGGCGCCTTTTTTCTGCTGCAGAAGATCTTCCCGGACCAGGATCCGCTGGTGCTGGTAAATAACTTCCTGATTTTTTATTTTCTTATAGATCTTACGGTGAGATTTTTTATGCAACAGCTGCCGGTAATGAACATAAAGCCTTACAT
>JBAVQO010000478.1:0-1711 GCA_049694135.1 Gillisia sp.
AAATGATACAGCGCCAGCCTTACATCCTGCTGAGTTTGCAAATCACCATCTATAATAATATCGCCTTTCCATAAATTTGCCCAAAGATCTTTGTGAGCCTTCAAGAGACTTTCTTTTGAATTCAATAAGCAAAAAATTACAAATCGCTCCGATTCATTTTGCGGATCGAAGAAATCCTGCGACGAAGTTTCTGCGGCTGCCCAGGCAAAATCCAGAGATTTGCCTTTTTGAATAGATTTCTGAAAGGAAAGCTCATTATCATATTCAGAAACTTTGTTTTGGGTAAGTTCCGGCCGCTGATCTTCTCTGGAAGAATTGATATCATGCCAAATAAAAGTAGCCGAAGTCGCTACTTTTTGCCTCCCGAATTTACTGGAGGCCACGGTTTGCAAGATAGGCATCGTGGTTTCCAGATCTTTTAAAACCCTGAAAGTGCTGTTTGGATTCTTAAAATCTTCCGGAGTTAGAATTTTTCCTGTGGCTTTTACTTTAATATCTTTTTTTGCTTCAACAGAGATATCAATGTATCCGGCGTAGGGAAGATTCCGCAGCGCATAAATGGAATAGGTAACCCTGGCTTTATCTTTAAAGTTAAAACTGGTGGTAAACCGCGCTTCCTTCATATTCAGCGTTTGTTTCCAATCGCTGATGTTATTTTCTGTAATTTTCTCGCCATCGATTTCAAGATCCAGGTTCCCGAAATTCATTCCTTTTAAGATCCTGCTTACTCCTAATTCCGATTCTTTTTCATATACATTATTAAGAATAATCTGTTCTACGGTAAAAGGTTTGTATGAAGGTAAGATCCCAATTCTGCCATTGGCAACCACAACGCCGGTATAGTTGTCGTGATTGGTAGTAGTAATATTCCAGCCGTCGTTCTGTGAATAGCAGACGGTTATGCACAAAAAAGCAAGGATAAAAGGAAGTAAGAATTTTTTCATTACAGAATACAATTAGGATGAATTTCTTCTAAATTTATAGAAATATCCTTTTTATATGGCTATAACTGAAAAAAAAATAAATTATCTCTCCCTATTTTCAGGTTGTTTTCTGAAGTATTCTTTCAATTTTAAAAAGCGCTTTTCAAAAAAATGATAAGAGAGAAAAGAAACAATAAAAAGTAGAATAAATTCTGAAGGCAGCAGCAGTAGTTCGGAAGTTTTGGGAAAAAGTTTAGTCCCGAAAATAATTATAAATCCGCTGTACACATACAGTCCGTAAGTATATTTACCCAAGAATTCTGTGAGTTTTAAAGGATAGGTTTTTCTTAAAAATATGCAGAGAGGAATACTTGTTAAAATAAGGACTCCCAGCCATAAAGAAAGGACAGTATTAAATATATTTATATACCAGGTAACGAAGAACAGGCCGACTGAGGCGATTACAAAAGCGGGAAGTAAATATTTTAACCTGAGTTTATAATGAAAAAATAGCCAGCCACAAGTCATTCCCGAACAAAACATGATAAGATGAGCGCCAAGTGCGTCATTATTATTCCATCCTAGCCGTAAGGCAATTGCAGAATAAAGGATGTACACTAAAAAAAGAAAGAGAAGCACGTAACCAAACCTCTTTTTAAAGAAGAAGCTGAGCGCTAGAAAAAGCAGGTAAAATTGCTCTTCAACTGCTATGGACCATAAAAAGGTTAAGGGTAAAATGGTTTTAGAAAAGTTGTAATTGGATAGAAACAACCAATACATATACCTGT
>JBAVQO010000479.1:0-1529 GCA_049694135.1 Gillisia sp.
GTAATAGATGAAGATATTGAACGAAAAGATGAGGAATACAGCAACGAACGAAAAAATCTGGTGGAAGAAAGAAGAAGGTTGCGCCACGAAAGATTAAAATTAGAAGAAGAAAGAAAAAAACTGGAAGCCGAAAGAAAGAAGCATTCTCCGACTTCAAGCCTGGATGACGAAGATGCCCGTCAAAGAAGGAAAAATGCTACGGGAGATCCCTTTTACGACCGCGATGAATTCGACGGAAAAAATTATAGAGAGATCTAACGACGCTCTAACTATAAAAAAGTCCTGACTTTTAAAGTTGGGACTCCTTTTTTTATATAATGCCGATATGTTTGGAATGATGAATGGCCTTGCTGCTATGTTTAAAATAGCAGGTTTCCACTCCCATCTCGTGAATATTTTTCAATATTTTCTTGGTTTCTTTTTTCTGCTGTCCCGAGATTTGCCTGATATATACGGCCCGAATACTTAAAGGATATATTTTACAGATCCTCTCATATAAATCGGGATCTGCCTGAGAATCGTCTCCCAAAAGCACGTATTTCAGATTTGGATAAAAAGCAATTATATCTTTAATCTTTTCGAATTTATGATCGTGATTGCCACGGCCGGTAAAAAGAAAATCTGAAATTCCGGTTTTAATTTTTTTCAGCTTGATTACTGCTTTCGGCAAATCATGAATTTCTGCAAAATCATGGATAAAATCGTAGAGGTTCCATTCACTGCTGGAAACATAAAAGAAGGAATTCGAGGCTTTGTCGGAATCCTGCCCGGCGATGCTCAATTTTCGATAGTGTTTTACCACATCATCGAAAATCTTTCTTTTATTGATGTTTTTTGAGAGCATCACATATAATTTCTTGAAAAAATTATTGCTGTGAGAGATTAAAAAAGTGTCATCAATATCAGAAATAATTCCCAGTTTACTTTTAAAGGGGTTAAGCAATTCTCCTTTTTCAACAATTCCCAAATTATAAAGTTGGCAGGTAACCTGGTAGGTATGCCAACCGCTTTTTAATTTTTTATCAAAAGGAATTGTAAATCGGAAATAGCCATCCTTTAAGGTCTTGGTTGTTACTTCCAGGTCTTTAAATTTTAATGTAACTGCTACGTTGTCGAGGGGTTTTATCCGAAACATGTGTATTATCGAGAAGGCGTGATGGAGCCCTTTCCTGTCCAAACGATATTTATCTGGAGCCCAGGATTTAAAAACGTGCCCAAATACTACCAATTCCTGCTCGTTCACGTAACCTCTGTATAATTTTAAATCTAATTTTTCCAATTCAGGTTTTATTAACGATTCTTTCTCTACAAAATACTTAATTTTAAAAACAAACCGACAATATGAATATAAAAAATAAAATGTTGTTTGTCGTGAATCCCATTTCAGGGAATTTCGATAAATCTCAACTACAGAAACTTGTAAAAAAGAAGTGCGAAGAAAAAAAATTAGACTTTTTTACCTATGAAACTACAGGCGAAGATGATTCAGAAAGGATATCAGAAATTATAAAAAAGGAAAAACCGGAAAG
>JBAVQO010000480.1:0-1580 GCA_049694135.1 Gillisia sp.
TACCGGAAGAACAACCAATACAAAGCGAAGAAAAGCTTATTCGGGTAACCGGCATGTACAAAGACTGGTTTCTGGATTACGCCTCGTATGTGATCCTGGAGCGTGCTGTTCCGGCGGTGGAAGATGGCTTCAAGCCTGTACAACGGCGGATCATGCATTCCATGAAAGATCTCGATGATGGGCGCTATAACAAAGTGGCCAATATCGTAGGACATACCATGCAGTATCATCCGCATGGAGACGCCAGTATTGGCGATGCAATGGTACAAATTGGTCAGAAAGATCTGTTAATCGACACCCAGGGAAACTGGGGAAATGTATTAACTGGGGACAGAGCAGCGGCACCACGGTATATAGAAGCTCGATTGTCGAAGTTCGCGGTCGAAGTTCTGTACAACCCCAAGATCACAGAATGGCAACTTTCTTACGACGGGCGTAAAAAAGAGCCTGTAAACCTGCCGGTAAGGTTTCCGTTGTTGCTCGCCCAGGGTGCCGAAGGAATCGCAGTTGGCTTAAGTACCCGAATTCTTCCGCATAATTTTAACGAACTTATAGATGCTTCTATAAAACATCTTAAAGGAAAAAGTTTTAAAATCTTCCCGGATTTTCCAACCGCCGGCGAAGCAGATATTTCTAATTACAACGATGGAAAACGCGGCGGAAGGGTGCGTATTCGTGCCAAGATTTCTCAGCTTGATAAAAACACGCTGGTAATTACAGAGATTCCGTACGGAACTACCACCACAACACTTATAGATTCTATCCTTAAGGCCAACGACAAAGGAAAGATAAAGATCAAGAAGATCGAAGATAACACCGCAGAACATGTGGAAATCCAGATCCAGCTTCCGCCCAATGTTTCTCCAGATAAAACCATCGATGCCCTTTACGCTTTCACCAATTGCGAGAATTCTATTTCCCCGCTTGGCTGCGTAATTATAGATAATAAACCGGTTTTTCTCGGGGTAACCGAAATGCTGAAGCGAAGTACAGATCATACTTTGAGTTTGCTGAAGCGTGATCTTGAAATACGGTTAGAAGAATTTGAAGAACAATGGCATTTTGCCTCGTTGGAAAGAATTTTTATCGAAAACCGCATTTATCGGGAGATTGAAGAGGAAGAAACCTGGGAAGGAGTAATTCACGCCATCGATGAAGGGTTGAAGCCTTTTATAAAACACTTAAAAAGAGCAGTAACCGAAGAAGATATTGGTCGTTTAACGGAAATACGTATTAAACGAATCTCAAAATTTGATATAGATAAGGCGCTTCAGAAAATCGAAGCTTTGGAAGGGGAGATTACTCTCGTAAAACATCACCTGGACCACCTGATAGATTTTGCCATAGAATATTTCAAAAAGCTAAAAAAAGATTATGGCGAAGGAAAGGAGCGGCAAACAGAATTACGATTGTTCGATGATA
This sequence comes from Gillisia sp., assembly GCA_049694135.1. Lineage (GTDB taxonomy): Bacteria > Bacteroidota > Bacteroidia > Flavobacteriales > Flavobacteriaceae > Gillisia. The sequence goes on from JBAVQO010000480.1 coordinate 1,423, forward strand.
TCGAGGCTTCTAAAGTAGCAATGCGCAATACCAAATTATATGTAAATCGCAAGGAAGGCTTTATTGGAACGTCGTTGAAAAAAGAAGAATTCGTTACCGATTGTTCAGACATCGATGATATCATCTGCTTTACCGGCGACGGAAAAATGATGGTTACC
>JBAVQO010000481.1:0-4065 GCA_049694135.1 Gillisia sp.
CCCATTACCAGGGCAAAAAGCACCATGGTATTTAAAGTATAGCCAAGGCTGGAAAGGATAATAAAGGAAAGAAACATCGATAATGGAATTGCGAATCCCACAAAAACGGCGTTGCGGAACCCGAGAAAGAACATTAAGATAAGCACCACCAGAATGATCCCGAAAATAATGTTGTTCACCAGATCATCTACCTGGCTCTGGGTTTTGGTAGATTGATCGTTGGTTAAGGAAATGCTGAGGTCGTCGGGAAAATAATTTTCTTTTTCCGAACTTACTATTTCCTTTATTTTGTTAACGGCTTCGATCATATTCTTGCCGCTGCGCTTCTTAACATCCAGCATCACCACGGGCTTGCCGTATTCTCTGGCATAAGTAGTGGCGTCTTTCTCCTGAAATTTTACCTGGGCAATGTCTTTTAGAAAAATATTACCGCCGTCGCTCTTTACAATAACATTTTCGAGTTCCCGCGGATTTTTGATTTCGCCAATTATTCGAATGTTTTTCTGAACATCGTTATTAATGATGTTTCCACCCGAAATAGTACGATTTTCAGCACTTATGGCTCCTACCACATCATTAAAACCAACTTTTGAAGCAGCCATTTTATAAGGATCCAGCGCGATTTCTACTTCTTTTTCTTCGGCACCTCGAACAGTGGCTTCTTTTATTTCCGGTAAAAGTTCAATTTTATCCTGAAGATCTTCTGCATACTTCTTTAGTTCCTGTGTGGTATAGTCTCCCGTAAGATTGATATTCAGAATGGGCTGCTCTTCTGAAAGATTCAGATCGAAAACATTGGGTTCTACCTTGGCACCATTATCCATCGTGGGCCAGGTGGTTTCCGCCTTTACAACATCAACTTTATCTTTTATTTTCTGTTTGGCGGCGTCTACGCTTACGTCTTCTTCAAATTCAACAATTATAAGCGAATAATCCTGGTAAGTCGAAGAGGTTATCTGCTTTACTCCTCCCACGTTGTTGAATTCCTGTTCGAGGGGTTCGGTTATGAATTTTTCAACATCTTCGGCCGAATTCCCGGGGTTTACAGAACTCACATAAATCTTAGTTTCAATAATTTCCGGAAAAGATTCGCGGGGCATGGCATAATAAGAAAACAAGCCGCCAATCATGACAATTAAGATGATTACATAAACCGTCATTTTATTGTCGATCGCCCAGGATGAAATACTGAATTCTTTATCTATTTTTTTACTCATGGTAAAGCGGGATGTAACTTTTTATTGTTTTATTTTTACTTCCTGTTGATCGCGAAGCGATTTGCTTCCCTCCAGGATTAGGCGATCACCGTTTTGCAAGCCTTTGGTCACTTCTACCACTGCATCTGAAGTGTATCCGGTTTCAATAAATACTTTTTTTGCAATTGCCACACTGTCGTTTTTGGCTTCTGCTAAATAAACCAGTTGTTCGCCCTGGGAATTCTGTTGTACCACATTTTCGGGAATGGTTATGGTTTTTTCTGCAGTGTAATCGTTGAGTTTTACCGTGGCAATCAGGTTAGGCTTTACCATTTTTTCTGAATTTGGGATGGCCACCTCTATCTGAAAGGTCCGGTTATCGGGGTTTACAAAATTACCCACCTGTCGCACTTTGCCTTCAAAAGTTTTGTTGATGGCATCTATTTGCACTACTACCGAAGTTCCTTTTTGAATTTTGCTTAAGTAATTTTCGGGCACATTCGCCTCTACATACATTTCGCTAAGATTTACCAGTCTGAATAACTGATTTGCACCGGGGGCAACCACCTGTCCTTCGTCTGAAATCACATCGTCTATAGTTCCGCTGAAGGGCGCGCGTACCAGTGTTTTTCCTAACTGCGATTTTAATTGATCTACTGCTTTTTGTGCAGATTCGTAGCTTGTTTTGGCCTGAAGATATTCAATTTCTGAACCTATATTCTGATCCCATAACCTCTTCTGACGCTCAAACGTGGTTTTAGCCAGGGCAGCACGAGACTCCAATTGCGCAACCTGACTTGAAAGTCCGCCATCATCGATTTTGGCCAAAATTTGCCCTTTATTTACATGATCTCCTTCTTTTACATATACCTTTTGGAGCAAACCGGCATATTCAGGATAAATTATAATATTCTGTTTGGTGGCCACGTCTCCCTGAACTTCTGTATAATGTTTAAAGACCGTGTCTTTTACCACCATGGTAGTAACTAAAGGAAGATTTTTATTGGGATCCAGTTTTGTAATCGCTTCATCCAATTTACTAATCTTTGTGGTAAGCTCTCCCTGCTGCTTGCTTAACTCCAGTTTTTTTGCGCGTATTTCTGTTAGATTTTGTGAATCGATAACATCTTCTACAGTTTTTTCCTGTTTTCCACAGGAAATTGCAAAGAGCACTAGGGCGGAATAAAGAAATTTCTTTTTCATCTATTGTCTAATTATGGGCGATTTTCTTCTTATACCAATACCCGCTTTGGGCATCGTTACAGTTGGGTTTATAATTTGTCTTCGTATTTTGTGGTGTCCAAAAGATTCTCCAAAGCAACTTTATTGGTAATAACCTTCAGCATTGCCTGTAACAGATCTTGTTGTGCTGTATATAACTGCCGTTGCGCCTCGCTTAACTCGAAACTGGTGCCAACTCCTTCAAAAAATTTGGTCTGATTCTTTTTCTCGATCCTCTCTGCAAGCGCAAGATTTTGCTTTTGCGTTTCATAATTTTCCAGGCTGTACTCGTAATCGCTTTTGGCAGAATTTATTTGCAGTCGTACCTGGTTTTCGGTTTGCTCGAGTTCTATTAACGCTTCATTATACTCAATCTTTTTTTCCTGCGTCTGCGCTCCTCTAAGCCCGCTACTGAAAATGGGAATATTTAAGCTCAATCCTACAATAGACTGAGTGTAATATTGTTGATCTGAATTAAGAAAAGAAAAGGTGTCGCTATTTCCCTGAAACCCGTAATTCGCAAAACCTGTCAGGGTGGGAAGTGCCTTTGCTTTCTGAAGTTTCACAAAGATCTTGGCAGATTCTGCTTTGTTTTCTGCAATGCGATAATCGACATTTTCTTCAATAGGAATTTTTTTCTTCAAAAGGGCAAGATCAAAATACTGTTTGGATAGTTCTTCCAGGTTTTCTGTTAGCGTAAGTCTTGTTTCTACCGGTAGTCCTAGAGCCATATTCAGCATTTGGTAAGAGATGTTCTGCATTCTTTTGCTTCGGTTTAAATTATTCTTGAGGCCCAAAAGGGTGATTTGGAGCTGCTCTACATCTTCCTGTTCAGCCAGTCCGTTTTCGTAGATTTTTTTGGTGTCCTCATAATTTTTATCGAGGGTTTTAATATTCTTTTCGAGAATATTTACACTTTCCTGCGCAAGCAGTACATTTCCATAAGCATTAATGATTGCAGCCTTTACCTGTTGATCGGTTTTTGTTTTAGCGTTTTTTGCAATTTGCAACAAAGTTTGAGCAGACTGTACACCTACTATATAGGAACCGTCAAAAATCAGCTGATTCCAGGTGGCGATGCCGTTAAGATTTTGTGTGGTTCCAAAACGAACCGGAGTAAAAGTGCCTGGTTCTCCACCGGTAATCTCGGCGGGAATAAGGGTGACCGGCTGTTTAATAAAGTTCTGGTAATCTACTTTTCCAGAGATCTGTGGTAAACCCTGGGCAATAATTTCCCATTTTTGCTTCAGGCTTTTGTCTATTTCTTTGGAAGATATTTGGGAAGAATAATTATGTTCCAGCCCGTATTGAATGGCTTCTTCAAGAGAAAAGGAATAAGAAGCAGGAGGAATGCTATCCTGCTGCGCCTGAAGCGTGAACGTTACCAGGAAAACCGCGATAAGTAAAATTTTTTTCTTCATTCTAGTCATGTAGCGTAATAAATTCTTTTAATGTTTCCAGTCCTTTGGGAGTGGCAATCGATCTTAAATGATATTCCAGAAATTTGTTGGTGAGCTCATCCCTGTCATAATGTTCTTCGGGAAAAAGATCATTGGCTTTTATTCCCATCATCCCAATAAAATAGATTTTGCTCGTAAAATCTACAGAAATGGAAGGTCTAAAATAGCCATCTTCTATTCCCTGTAAC
>JBAVQO010000482.1:0-4160 GCA_049694135.1 Gillisia sp.
CTACGAAACCGCTGGTAGACAACGGAACCTTCAGAAGGCTGGGCGATTGTCCTACCCCGTGGCCCTGTTTTGTAATTGCCGTGAGAGATGAAGTATTGCGGGAACGAGCTCATGATATTGAAAAAATGTTGGGTGTTTTGGATACTAAAACTGCCAGTTTTAATGAAGTTCCGGGAATAACTAAAATCCTGGCGAAAAGATACGATCAGAAACTGGAAGACGTAGAAAAATGGATGGAAGTCACTTCCTGGAGTCAACATCAGATAACCGAAGAAGATTTAGAAACTGTGCAAAATGCTTTACTGAAACTAAACTTAATCGAAAAGAAAGTAAAAGATTCGGAATTAATCTTTAATTTGGACAAATCATAACCACAAACGTTAATTTCAGAAAATGAAAAAACAATTATTCCTCCCCCTTTTCCTACTCGTAACCTTTTTTTCGTATTCCCAGGAAACTGAAACAAATAATAACAACAATCATACAGCAGAAGTTTATAAAAGAGATATTGCAAAAAACGAACTAAGTATCGGAACCCTGAATTTAGTTGCTTTCGGTGCTTTAGATGTTGCTTATGAACGAATAATAGATCCAAGTTCCAGCTGGGCTTTGGAAGCTTTTGTACTGGCATTAAACAGAAAAAATGAAGATTTGGATAATGCTTTTAACAAGGATGTGTCGCTCACGGGTAAATACAAATATTTCTTTGGAGACAGGACAGCCTGGGGTTTTTATGTTAGTGGACTGGCGATGGTATCTTCCGGGAAATATAAGATAACTGAAGAATCTTTTGCCGATAACCAATTTTACTACAACACCACAGAGAAGAATTACACCGACTTTGCCCTCGGATTCGGTCTAGGTGGAAAATTTGTTGCAAAAAATGGATTTTTCCTGGACCTGAGTAGCGGTATTGGTAGAAATTTGTTTAATAGCAATTCTCCTGTTGTGGTGGGGCAGTTCAATGCAAATCTAGGTTTCAGATTTTAGCTACCAGTTTATTGGAGTCTTCCCGTGTTTTTCCAGGTACGCATTAGCCTGGCTAAAATGTTTGTTTCCAAACCAGTAGCCTCGATTGGCGCTTAAAGGAGAAGGATGTCCGCTCGTTAAAATCAGATGTTTTGATGCGTCTATTTTTGCGCCTTTGCGCCTGGCATAACCGCCCCACAATATAAAGACCACGTGTTCTTTATCTCTGGAAACCAGTTCTATAACTTTGTCGGTGAATTTTTCCCAGCCTTTGTTTTGATGAGATCCCGCCTGGTGTGCCCGCACCGTCAAAACCGCATTCAAAAGAAGTACGCCTTGTTCTGCCCAATGTTCTAGGTTTCCATCCGGTGGAACGGTTTTTCCTAAATCTGTCTCCATCTCTTTATAAATATTCTGAAGAGAAGGAGGTATTGCCACTCCTTTATTGACTGAAAAACATAAGCCGTGGGCCTGATTGGGTCCGTGATAAGGATCCTGGCCTATGATCACCACTTTTACATCATCAAAGCTGGCACGATTAAAAGCTTCAAAAATGTGGTTTCTTTTCGGAAAACAGGTAGAAGTGTTGTATTCTTCCTTTATAAAATCCACTAATTCTTCAAAATAAGACTTATTAAACTCACCTTCTAATTCCTTTTTCCAACTCTCATCAATGTTGACCTTCATGATAATTTCAGTAAATTTGCTACCTTAAAAATAGGAAAATTTTACTATGATAAAAATAGCGTCGAAAAGTCTTGATGATCTTGAATTCCCTTCAGTTCGTAAACAAATCAGTGAATTTTGCATCACACAGATGGGGATCGAAAAAGCGCTTTCCATAGTTCCTTTTCCAACTTTTAAAAAAACACTTTTTGCTCTTGGGCAAACCGATGAATATCTTAATTCTTTTCAGCAGGACAGCCGGATTCCCAATCACGGTTTTGATAGTATTAATAGCGAAATAAAGTTGCTGGGAATAGAAGATTCTGTTCTGGAATTGGGTAGTTTCAGAAAAATTTCAGGAATTTCTGAAACCGCAAATCTACAAATACGGTTTTTTAATAAATTCCAGGAGCTATATCCCAACTTGTATGAGACTACTTCAGAAATAGAATATACTAAAGAGATTACCGATAAAATTGGGGAAGTAATAAACAAATTTGGCGAGGTAAAAGATGAGGCCTCTCCCCTTCTCCAATCCACCCGTCGCTCTATAAATGCCGTAAAAGGCAAAATAAATTCCAGTTTTGCCAGCGCACTTTCCCGGTACAATGAATACGGCTACCTGGATGAAATAAAGGAAAGTGTGGTGGACAATATTAGGGTTCTTGCTGTAAAAGCTATGTACCGAAAAAAGGTAAAGGGCGGCATTCTCGGGAATTCAAAAACCGGAAGTATCGTTTATATTCAGCCGGAAGCTACGATGGCGCATTCACGCGAGCTGAATAATCTTGTATATGAAGAAAAAGAAGAGATCAACCGGATCCTTAAAACTCTCACCAATTTTTTGCGCCCATTCAGAGAACTGCTGCAGGAATACCAGGATCTATTAAGCGAAATAGATGTTATTGCCGCTAAAGTAAAATATGCGAAAGAGATAAACGGAATTTTGCCCAAAATCACGAAAGAGCGCGAACTGCAGTTGCAGGACGCGTATCACCCGTTGTTGCTTAGAAGCAATAACCGAAAGGGTGAAAAAACTTTTCCGCAAAGCATTAACCTGGCGAAAGACAATAGGATTATTGTAATCTCCGGTCCAAATGCCGGCGGAAAAAGTATCACCTTAAAAACGGTCGGACTTTTACAGATTATGTTGCAAAGCGGAATTTTAATTCCGGTACACGAGTACAGCAGGATGTGTGTTTTCGATAAGATCCTGACGGATATAGGGGATAATCAATCTATAGAAAACCATTTGAGTACGTATAGCTATCGGCTTAAGAATATGAATTATTTCCTGCGGAAGTGTGACGATAAAACGCTTTTTTTAATAGATGAATTCGGAACCGGGAGCGATCCCGAATTAGGCGGCGCGCTGGCAGAAACTTTTTTGGAAGTTTTTTATGAAAAGGAATCCTTCGGAATTTTAACCACGCATTACACGAATTTAAAGATGTTGGCAAATGAACTTCCGAATATGACCAATGCCAACATGATGTTCGATTCGCGATCGCTGGAACCACTGTACAAGCTTCAGTTAGGAGAGGCGGGAAGTTCTTTTACTTTTGAAGTAGCACAAAAAAATGGTATCCCCTACAGCCTGATCAATCGCTCTAAAAAGAAAGTAGAACGCGGAAAAATAAGGTTCGATAAAAGCATTGCCAATCTTCAGAAAGAGCGAAGCAAACTTCAGAAGACCACAGATTCTTTAAAGACTAAAGAACAAAAAGCAGCTCTGCAGAAAGAAAAACTCGAAGAGACCAATGCGAGAATTCAGCAAAAGTTGGAAAGCTATCAGGAACTTTATGATTCTAATCAGCGGCTGATTTATCTGGGTCAAAAAATCAATGATCTAAGCGAAAAATATTTCAATAATAAACAGAAAAAAGCTTTGATTGGTGAATTTCTAAAAATAGTAGAAATAGAAAATTCCAAGCGCACGCGGGAGAGTGTAAAAGAGCGTAAGGTGAAAAAGGCGAAGGAGAAAAAAATTCAGCAGGAAGCCGAGAAAAAAGTTGAAGTAATTCGTGCGCGTAAGAAAGAGGAAAAGAAAAAAGTAGAAACAGCGCGGCAAAAAGAAGCGAATAAACCTAAAGTAGCATTAAAAATAGGAGATCGCGTGCGAATGGAAGATGGTAAAGCGGTAGGTTCCATCGACGCGATCGAGAAAGGCAAAGCCATCGTTAATTATGGCATTTTCACCACTAATGTAGCGCTCGAACAGCTGGAATTGGTGCAGCCGGCTAAAAAGAAATAAATTGATTATCCCTGCTGATTGTATTTTGGATCGGCAGGAATTATGGGCTGATGCTGCTGTTGAAGAAATTGTTGCTGCATCGCCTGCATTTGCGCTCTCATTCTTGCCATGATAGCATTAGGATCTGCCAGAGAATCATTTTGAAAAAAGTCTCCACCATTCATAAATTGTTTCATAAACGTTGAATCTTTTCCGAAGAAGTTATTCATATCGGCGCCGTTCATTGGCATCATATTATGGCTAAACCGGGATTGAAAGGATTGCATCAGGC
>JBAVQO010000483.1:0-4780 GCA_049694135.1 Gillisia sp.
ATCCGGAATAAGCGAAGAAAGGCCGTTGGATTTTCATAGTCCGTATGGCTGTTCCAAAGGTGCGGCAGATCAGTACATCCTGGATTATTCCAGGTCCTACGGGTTAAAAACCGCTGTTTTTAGAATGAGTTGTATTTATGGTCCCCATCAATTCGGAACAGAAGATCAGGGCTGGGTGGCGCATTTCCTTATAAGAGCTCTGGAAGATAAACCTATTGTTATTTATGGAAACGGAAAGCAGGTAAGAGATATTCTTTTTGTGGAAGACCTCGTGAATGCCTTTACCCTTGCCATGAAGAATATCGATAAAGTTTCCGGAGAAGTTTTTAATATTGGCGGAGGCCCAGAAAATACAGTCAGTCTTATAGAGATTTTAAAAATGATAAAAGAAAAAACCGGAAAACAGGTGGATATTTCTTTTGAAGAATGGCGTACCGGAGATCAGCAATATTATGTTTCCAACACTTCAAAATTTCAGGAAGCTACAGGCTGGGCGCCGCAATATTCGGTTGAAGAAGGCGTGGAAGCTCTTATGAACTGGTTATGCGAAACCCGCGGAATTCAATTAAAATCTAAAAAATCCAAAGCGGTAGCCCTATGAAAAGTACGTTGTTACAAGATACCGCCGCAGATTCGTCCACGACCACAGTAACTCGAAACAGGGCGGCAGTACTTAACGCCCCCGGAGAAGTTGTAATAAAAAATATCCATTTGCCCGAGCCAGGAAACGACGAAGTGCGAATAAAATTGGAAGGTTCCGGATTATGTGCCTCGAATATCCCCATTTGGGAAGGCAGAGACTGGTTCGATTATCCTGTTTCTCCTGGAGAGCCCGGCCACGAAGGATGGGGAACTATCGACGCTGTAGGGAAAGATGTGCGGATTTTAAAAGAAGGAGACAGAGTTACCGGGCTTTCCTATCACGCCTATGCGGAGTATGATGTGGCAAAGGCTGAAAATGTGGTAAAACTTCCGGATTTTTTAAAGGATAAACCTTTTCCCGGAGAGCCACTGGGTTGTGCCATGAACATTTTTAACAGAAGCGATATAGAAAAAGATCAGAAAGTGGCCATTGTAGGTTGCGGTTTTCTGGGGCTTCTGCTTGTTCAGCTGGCCAAATCTGCCGGAGCTACGGTAATTGCCATTTCCCGCAGGGATTTTAGTCTCGAAGCAGCGAAAGAAGCCGGGGCAGACGAAACGATTAAAATGGATGATCATTACCAGATCATAGAAAAAGTAAAACAGCTCACCGGTGGAAAATTTTGCGAGAGAGTAATTGAAGCTACGGGAAAAGAATGGCCCTTAAATCTTTCGATTGAATTAACCGCAGAACGCGGAAAATTGATCGTGGCAGGATTTCATCAGGATGGCATGCGAAACCTGAATGTACAGATGCTGAACTGGCGCGGAATAGATATGATAAGCGCCCACGAAAGAGATCCCGCCCGGTACATTGAAGGTATCAAAGACGCTATTATAGCCATCAAAGAAAAACAGATGCATCCTTTTTCTTTATTCACCCACAGCTTTTCGCTAGAGCAGATGGAAACCGCGTATCAGCATTTAACCAATCGGCCAGAAGGTTTTATAAAGGCACTTGTAAAAACACAACCGGAATGATAACCACAGAAGCAATAAAAACAACACAAAAGAATCTTTCTCTGGGTTTCATTGGAGTAGGCTGGATCGGTAGAAACCGAATGGAAGTACTTTTAAAAGATAAAGATATAAAAGCACTTGCCATCGCTGAACCTTCTGAAGAAAATGGGGTAGAAGCAAGAAAGATTGCTCAAGCGGCCAGGATTACAGAAAATCCTGAAGATGTTTTTTCAAATCCGGAAGTGGATGGAGTAGTAATTGCCACCCCTAGCGCCATGCATGCAATGCAGACGATAGAAGCCTTCCACGCCGGAAAAGCGGTTTTTTGCCAAAAACCTTTGGGTAGAACCGCACAGGAAGTGGAGGAAGTGATAAGCGCAGCTAAATCTGCCGATAAATTCCTGGGAGTAGACCTTTCTTACCGATTTGTAGAGGCTTTTCGCACCGTACATGAGCTTATTCAAAAGAAGGAAATAGGAGAGATTTATGCTTTAGATCTTGTTTTTCATAACGCTTATGGTCCCGACAAAGACTGGTTTTACGACATCAGCAAATCGGGTGGCGGTTGCGTGATGGATCTGGGAATACATTTGATAGATATGGCTCTTTGGTGTCTCGGTTTTCCGGAGATAAAAGACATTTCCAGCAACCTGTATTACCAGGGCGACCGGATTACCGGTTACGAAAATCAGGTTGAAGATTTTGCCAGTGTGGCAATGACTTCAGAAAAAGACACGAATATAAATTTGCAATGTTCCTGGAACCTTCCTGCCGGAAAAGATGCGGTTATTGAAGCGCGTTTCTTCGGAAAAAATGGCGGTGCTGCGGTTCGAAACGTGAACGGTTCCTTTTACGACTTTACTGCTGAAAAATACAACGGCACACAAACTGAAACATTAGTGCAGCCGCCCGATGATTGGGGCGGAAGAGCAGGGGTGAAATGGGCAGAAGCCCTAAAAGAAGGAAAAGGATTCGATGAAAAAAGCGCCGACGAATTCTTGCAAACGGCGAAAGTGATCGACAGGATTTATGGAAGGTAAACGGCTAAAAATATTGATGACGACAGACACGCTGGGTGGAGTTTGGACCTATTCCCTCGATATGTGCAAAGCTCTGCAGCCTTACAATGTGGAGGTTTACCTTGTTTCCCTTGGAAAACTGCCGGGATTGCAGCAACAAAACGATGCCAATGCCATAAAAAATATTCATTTGTATAGTCGTAATTACCATTTGGAATGGATGGAAAATCCCTGGCAGGATGTAATGAAAACACAACATTGGCTGGAAGAGCTTTATGATGAAATCCAGCCCGATCTGGTACAATTGAATAATTTCACTTTTTTCAAAAATCCTGTATGCTGTCCTGTAATTCTCGTTTATCATTCCTGTGTGCAAACCTGGTGGAAAGCAGTTAAAAAGCATCGGGCGCCCGCGACCTGGGACCGATATACAAAGTGGGTTCAAAAATCCCTTAATAGTAGTAATCTCGTGGTGGCTCCAACAGAAGCGATGCTGAAATCGGCCTTAAAAACACATGGTTTTTCTACCGAAGCAAAGGTGATCTACAACGGGAGAGATTTGGAAGTTTCCGAAAGTACCGGGAAAAAGGAATTCATCCTGTGCGCCGGAAGAATTTGGGACGAAGCCAAAAACCTGAACATCTTGTCCCGAATTGCCGAAGATCTTCCGTGGCCTGTTTATGTAGCGGGAAATGCCGTGAATCCTAATACGGGAGAAAAGGCAAATATTAAGAATGTCCGATTTTTAGGAGAACTTACCTCGAAAGAACTACAGCTTTGGATGCAGCAGGCATCGATTTTCCTGAGCCCGGTAAAATACGAGCCTTTTGGCCTTGCCATTCTGGAGGCAGCTGCTTCCGGCTGTGCCCTGGCATTAAACGATATTGACACCCTGCGTGAATTATGGGATGAAGCTGCAGAATTTTTTAATGCTGAAGATGTTTCAGAGATAAAAGAATCACTTATAAAAATAATAGAAGATCCCGCTTATCTTCAGCAGTTATCTTCCGAAGCCAGGGAAAGGGCAAAGGAATTCAACCTGGAAAAAGCAGGGGAAAAATATTACCAGCTGTACCGAAATTTAATAAATCAACATAAAACTAATCAACTAACACCTGCTCTATGAAATACGTTCTTTTTTATCATTCTTTATATTCTGACTGGAACCACGGGAATGCTCATTTTTTACGGGGCGTGGTGAAAGAACTTCTGAAAAGAGGGAACGAGGTAGAAGTATATGAACCCGAAGGTGGATGGAGCCTGCAAAACCTGATAAAGGATTACGGAGCAGAAAAATTAGATGAATTCAGAAGCTATTACCCGGAGTTAAGTCCGCAGTTTTATAATGAAGACAAAAAGCTGAATCATGCTGCAATTCTGAAGGATGCAGATGTGGTTATTGTTCATGAATGGAATCCGCCGGAACTTATAGAAGAATTGGGAAAATGTAAATCCAAATACGGCTATACCCTTCTTTTTCACGATACACACCATAGAGCGGTTTCAGAACCTGAGAGTATGCAGAAATACGACTTCACCAATTACGACGGGGCTTTGGTCTTCGGAAAAGTAATTAAGGAGTTGTATGAAAAAAATAAATGGATAGAAAGGGCCTGGACCTGGCACGAAGCCGCAGATGCCGATTTTTTTAAGCCGGACCGCGACCAGGAGAAGGTGGGCGATCTCGTATGGATTGGGAACTGGGGCGATAATGAACGTTCTAAAGAACTGATGGAGTTTTTGATAGAACCCGTAAAAGAACTGGGAATAAGAGCAACAGTCTATGGAGTAAGATATCCCGACCATGCGGTGAAAGCTTTAAAAGATGCCGGGATAAGTTATTGCGGTTGGCTTCCCAACTACAAAGTCCCGCATATTTTTTCGCAGTACAAAGTGACCGTACATGTGCCGCGAAGGCCGTATGTAGAAATGCTTCCGGGGATTCCTACCATTCGTCCGTTCGAGGCGCTGAGCTGCGGAATTCCTTTGATTTCTTCTCCCTGGAATGATGCAGAACATCTGTTCACACCTGGCCAGGATTACCTCGTAGCGAAAGATGGCGCCGATATGGGATACAAAATAGCTGAAGTTCTAAAAAGTGCCCAGCTTGCCCAAAGCCTTTCCGAAAATGGAAGAAATACCATTTTGGAAAAACATACCTG
>JBAVQO010000484.1:0-7883 GCA_049694135.1 Gillisia sp.
GCTTTCCCCGTGGAATATGTTCCTGGGCACCGCGGTTTCAGCTGTAATAGGCCTTATTTCAGGTATAATTCCTGCTATCTCGGCTTCTAAACTCGATCCTGTAGAGGCTATTAGAACCGGAATGTAAAAGCTCTTTCTAATTTTTCCGAAGAGAAAAGGCCTTTTTTTGACTGGAATAAGAAAAGTTCTTCTGGGCTGTGGATAGATCGAGCTGAAGCTCTATTTTATTCCTAAAACAACCAATGCTTCGGGAAAGATAGCGGACGCGATTTCTTTGTTCACCCATTCTAAAAAATGTTCATCTTCTTCAGAGAAAGGATCGGGAGTATTGGAGTCTATGTCTATTTGCCCAATGTTTTTTCCGTTTACAAACATAGGCACCACAATTTCTGCCTTTACATCTATACTGCAGGCAATATAATTATCCTGCGCCTGCACGTCGGGTACCACAAAATTAGAGTTAGAAACAGCTACCTGCCCGCAAATACCTTTTCCAAAAGGGATAATTGTATGGTCTGTTGGTTTTCCGACATAAGAACTAAGTTTCAATTCGTTTTTATCTCCGTTTTTGAAATAAAAACCCACCCAGTTGTAATATGAAATATTTTCCTTAAGCAATTCACATATTTTCACTAACCTGTTTTCTTCAGAAACTTCTTTCTGTTGTAAAATAGCGGAAACTGCGGGTTTTAATTCAGTAAAATTCATAGCTGTTAATTTTTATGCAAAAGTATTTAATTTAATTAGGATGCAAACCTGCTATTTTTGATAAATTTGTTAAAACACATACCCCTAATTGCTTCAATTATTTAAAAAATATAAAGCTGTATTAAGATTTATGCTTATTTTTTTGGGCAGTTACATTGTATTGTCAGTTTTTTACGACTGGTATCTTGATCTTTCGCCTTTCAGAAATTATTACCCCGATTTTTTCACTTTTCTGGTGTCCAAACAAAGCGCCACGGTTATTGAACTTTTTGGATATTCGTCCAGAATAATAGCCTTTAAAGACGAGCCCGCTATTCATTTACTTGTCAATCAAAGGTTTATGGCTTCTATTGTAGAAGGTTGTAACTCCATAAGTGTCCTCATCCTTTTTGTTTCTTTTATTCTGGCCTTTTTTGCCCGGTTTAAACCCACTTTTCTCTACATTTTGGTGGGAACGGTAATAATTTACATCATGAATCTTGTGCGGATTGCTGTCCTGTCCATCGGGATTTATGAATATCCGCAATACACGGTGCTGTTGCATAGTATTGTTTTCCCATTAATGATTTACGGAACGGTGTTTCTTCTCTGGATATTCTGGGTTCGTTTATATACAAACATTACCGCTGGTGAAAAAACTCTATAAAATACTGGGAATTGCAGTTCTGGTTGGGTTACTGGTTGGAGTCCGGCTTTATGAGGAACGTATATTCTACGATCCCCTGATCTGTTTTTTTAAAGCCGATTATCTTAATGGAAATATTCCGGTTTTTGAGACGGGGCCGTTGCTTTGGAATGTTTTTATAAGATATTGGCTAAATAGCATCATTTCCATGGGTATTATTTATATAGCTTTTTTGAATAGAGATATTCTGAAATTTTCGCTTCTTTTATATTCACTTTTTTTTATAGGATGTTTCCTGGCTTTTCTTGTTCTTATTTTGAACGTGGAACAATTACCGTTTCTAAGCTTGTTTTACATCAGAAGGTTTTTGATTCATCCCATTCTGATTCTGGTGTTATTGCCGGCCTTTTATTATTACCGCTTACGTCGACAGGAGATGTGACAAAAAAGAACTCTTCATGAAAGACATCCAGATTTTGTTTATCTTTGTAGTCAAATGAAAAAAGCATTCTTTAAATTTCTTTCTTCTTTAATGGCGCTTTTAGTGCTGGTATCTACCTTTTCCTTTACGGTAGACAAACACTATTGCGGCGATACGTTGATAGATCAGGCTGTTTTTTCCAAAGCTAAAGAATGCGGAATGGATATGATGGGAGTTGCCAGTACTAAGCATTTCCCTGTGTTTAATGCACCGGGCTGTCATAATAAAATCTCTGTTATAAAGGGTCAGGAAAATCTAAACGCTGCGCCCGATATTTCTTTTCATCAGCAGGTTTTTCTTGCGGCTTTCACCTTCAGTTACATCAATCTGTTTAAAGCAGAATCTGAACAGGTAATCCCTTTTCAAAATTATTCTCCACCATTGTTGGTCAGCGATATTCAGCTACAGGACCAGGTTTTTCTTATTTGATATTTAAGCATTAGAATTTTATAATCCTTTCCTTAACTGGCTTGGATAACACTTCTGTCTAATGACTTAATATTGAAACCATGCTTAATAAAGGCATTAAATTTTTAATCGAAAATAAACTTATCGCGGTATTACTTCTCCTTGGCTTTGTGGGCTGGGGTTTGGTAAACTCACCCTTTAACTGGGATTTGGGCATACTCCCTTCTAACCCGGTGGCGGTAGATGCTATTCCTGATATTGGCGAAAATCAGCAGATTGTTTTCACCAAATGGGATGGAAGGAGCCCCCGAGATATCGAGGACCAGATTACCTATCCTTTAACCACAAGTCTCCTGGGTATTCCTGGAGTAAAAACTATTCGTAGTTCTTCAGCCTTCGGAATATCCAGCATCTATATCATTTTTAATGAAGATGTAGACTTTTACTGGAGTCGAAGCAGGATTCTGGAAAAATTGAATTCGCTCCCTTCGGGATTACTTCCGCAAGGAGTCAGCCCTTCGTTAGGGCCGGATGCCACCGGCTTAGGCCAGATTTTTTGGTATACCCTTGAAGGCCGCGATAAAGATGGAAATGTAACCGGAGGCTGGGATTTGCAGGAACTGAGAAGCGTTCAGGATTATTATGTGAAATATGCCCTTTCCGGTGCTGGTGGCGTATCTGAAGTGGCTTCGATTGGTGGTTTTGTGAAGGAATACCAAATCGATGTAAATCCTGAATTGATGCGGCAGTATAATATAAGCCTTGCGCAGGTGGTAAAAGCTGTAAAGCAAAGCAACAGAGATATAGGTGCTCAAACCCTCGAAATAAATAAAGCCGAATATCTGGTTCGGGGGCTGGGTTATGTAAAATCTATCGATGATCTTGAAAATGCGGTGGTTACTTCCAGCGATTATACTTCCATTAGAATAAAAGATATTGCCCATGTGGTTTTGGGCCCGGCGGCCCGGCGTGGGATTCTTGATAAGGAAGGCGCCGAAGCTGTAGGCGGAGTAGTGGTTGCCCGTTATGGCTCTAACCCTATGGAGGTAATTAAAAATGTAAAGGAAAAGATAAATGAAATTAGTGCCGGTTTACCTTCTAAAACTCTGGCTGATGGCAGCGTTTCGCATTTAAAAATAGTTCCTTTTTACGATAGAACAGAGCTAATCCAAGAGACATTGGGAACCCTCAATGAAGCACTAACGATGGAAATCCTTATCACCATTCTGGTGATTGTGGTCATGGTTTACAATTTAAGAGCATCGGTGTTAATATCGGGGTTACTGCCGGTGGCTGTGTTAATGGTTTTTATAGCGATGAAATTGTTTGGTGTAGATGCTAATATTGTAGCGCTATCAGGAATTGCGATTGCGATAGGTACCATGGTAGATGTGGGGGTAATTCTTTCTGAAAATATCATTCGGCATCTCGATGAAGTGAGTCAATTGCCCGAAAGTGAAAAACCCTCTATAAATGAAGTGGTGTATACAGCTACTTCCGAAGTTTCCGGCGCTGTAATTACAGCGGTGCTAACCACTATTATAAGTTTTATTCCGGTGTTTACCATGATAGGCGCCGAAGGAAAATTATTCAGGCCCCTCGCCTTTACCAAAACCATGGCATTAACAGCAAGTTTAGTTGTAGCCCTGTTTTTAATACCTCCTTTCGCAGCCTTCTTCTTCAGAAAAAGAACGGCTAAAACTTCAGTTGGTTTTGTGGTTAATGTAATTCTTGCGGTGCTGGGACTTGGCGCTATATTTTTAGGATATTTTACAGGAATTGTTCTGGTGGCATTTGGAGTAAGCGGAATACTTCTTTTGAAAAAACGAATTAGTCCAAAACGGGCAAACACGATTAACATTATTATTTCGGCATTTGCTATTGTATTGTTGCTAGCAGAATACTGGCGCCCACTCGGGCTTGAAGAAAATATTTTCTGGAATTTGATTTTTGTGGGAGTCCTTTGTTTTAGCCTGCTCGCCGTTTTCTGGATATTCAAGCATTTTTATACCCGGATTTTAAGATGGGCACTGGCCAATAAACTATTGTTTTTGGCAATTCCTACCACTATTGTAATTCTTGGAGGAATCATCATGCTTAATACCGGCAAAGAATTTATGCCTGCCTTAAATGAAGGTTCCTTTTTACTGATGCCAACTTCGTTACCCCATGCCGGGGCGCAGGAAAACAAAGAGATTCTACAAAAACTGGATATGGCAGTGGCTAATATACCTGAAATTGAAACCGTTGTGGGAAAAGCCGGGAGAACAGAGTCTGCTTTAGATCCCGCACCACTCTCCATGTATGAAAATATCATAGAGTATAAACCTGAATATATTCTGAACGAAGAAGGAGAACAGCAACGTTTTAAGGTTGATAAAGATGGAGGGTTTGTGCTTAAAAAGGGTGGAGTAAGCCGTAATCCGAATAATAGTGGTGACAGTAAAGGACAGGAGGGAAATTCAGGATTTCCCGTTTCAAAAGATGAGTTAATACCCGATAATGATGGCGAATATTACCGAAACTGGCGTCCGGAAATTCATTCTCCAGACGATATCTGGAACGAAATTGTTAACTCTACACATTTACCGGGGATTACCTCTGCGCCTAAACTTCAACCTATACAAACCCGGCTTATCATGCTTCAAACAGGAATGCGGGCACCTATGGGAATAAAAGTAAAAGGCCAGAATCTTAAAGAGATCCAGGATTTTGGAATTAAACTGGAAGATATTCTTAAACAGGCAAAAGGGGTTAAAAAACAGGCTGTTTTTGCCGACAGAATCGTAGGGAAACCTTATTTATTAATAGATATCGACAGGGAAAAACTCGCGCGCTATGGAATTACGGTTGAAGATGTTCAGCAGGTGCTGGAAGTCGCCGTGGGCGGAAGAGTTCTTACCCAAACTGTAGAAGGAAGAGAGCGTTATGGAGTAAGGGTTCGTTACCCGAGAGAATTACGCGATAATCCGGAAGAATTGAAGAAAATTTATATCCCTGTAGAAAAAGGAAATCCCGTCCCCTTGAGTGAGCTTGTAAATATTAAGTATGAAAAGGGTCCGCAAATGATTAAAAGTGAAGACACTTTTTTGGTGGGATATGTGCTTTTTGATAAACTTGATGGTTTTGCCGAAGTGAATGTGGTAGAAAATGCTCAAAAACTTATTCAGCAAAAAATTACATCTGGCGAGTTAAAAGTGCCAAAGGGCATCACTTATAAATTTACCGGGACTTATGAAAATCAGTTACGAGCAGAAAAAACCCTTTCTATTGTGGTTCCGCTCTCCTTATTTTTAATTTTTCTCATCCTGTATTTTCAGTTTAAATCGGTTTCCACATCACTAATGGTTTTTACGGGAATTGCCGTTGCTTTTTCCGGTGGATTTTTGATGATTTGGTTCTATGGTCAGGATTGGTTTTTTAACTTCAGTTTTTTTGGTCATAATTTAAGGCAATTGTTCCAGATGCATACCATTAATTTAAGTGTGGCAGTCTGGGTGGGCTTTATTGCCTTGTTTGGAATCGCCACCGATGACGGCGTGGTAATGGCTACGTACCTGACCCAAACCTTCGACAAAAATAATCCGACAACCAGAAAAACCATACGGGCTTCGATTGTGGAAGCCGGAGAAAAGCGAATTCGCCCGTGTTTAATGACAACGGCAACCACCATTTTGGCGCTCTTACCGGTGTTAACCTCCACAGGAAGAGGAAGTGATATCATGATTCCAATGGCCATTCCAAGTTTTGGAGGAATGCTGATTGTGCTGATCACCTTATTTGTGGTGCCGGTTTTATTTAGTTCTAAAAAGGAATTCGATTTAAAGAAGCGGGTAAATGATAATGAACAGGAACCAAATACTTTAGAAGAATGAAAACAAAATTGTTCATTTTAATTCTGATTTTCACGGGAATAAATCTGCGGGCGCAGGAACTCCAGACGTATATTAAAACTGCTGAAAAAAACAATCCGGGAATAAAAGCCCTGGAAACCCGTGTCAAAATTTCTGAAGAAAAGATCAGTGAAGCAAATAGTATTCCAAATACCGAATTTAGCGGCGGCTACTTTTTAAGTGCGCCGGAAACGAGAACCGGCCCGCAGGTTTATAAATTATCGGCCCGGCAAATGCTTCCGTGGTTTGGTACCATTGGTACACATCGCGAATACGCAAGGGCAATGGCCGGAATAGAGGATTTTAAACTTGTTGTTGCGCGCCGGAAATTGGCTTTAAATATTGCCCAGTCGTTTTATAGGCTTTATGCCCTTGATGCAAAACAAGAAGTGTTGGAGCAAAACAAAGAACTCCTGCAAACGTATCATGAGCTGGCGCTAAATTCTGTAGAAACCGGAAGAGCAACAGCTGTAGAAGTTCTAAAACTTCAAATTCGGCAAAATGATCTCCAGGAAAAGATCGAAAATCTTCAGCAGGAATATCTTGCCGAAAAAAGCGATTTTAATAGCCTTTTAGGCAGGAATCCTGAAGCAAACGTAGAGGTTCCTGATTCTATTTTTATACCTGACGAAGATGTTACCATATCTCCTGATATCACAAACCATCCGGAAGTAATGGAAATAACCCAGGAATCGGCAGCGGTAACCCGGGCCGAAGAATTTAACCAGAAGCAGGCCCTGCCCGATTTGGGCATCGGAGTAGATTACATAGCGGTGGCCCAGCGATCTGATATGCAATTGAGCGATAATGGCAAAGACATACTTATGCCGATGGTTTCTGTTTCTATTCCTATTTTTAATAATAAGTTCAAATCTGTTTCCAAACAGAATAAATTGCAGTTACAGGAGATAGACAGTAAAAAGCAAGACCGGTTGAATGTTCTGAAAAGCAGGTTGGAAAGCAGTATAAAAAGAAGAAATGCAGCAAGAATCAGTTACTATACGCTGCAAAAAAACCTGGAGCAAACCAGGAATGCTGAAGAAATTTTGCGAAAAAACTATGAAACCGGAACTATAGATTTTCAGGAAGTACTGGATATTCAAGAGCTGCAGTTAAAATTTCAGACGAACTTAATTGGAGCCGTAAAAAATTATTATTCACAATCTGCGATTATAAATTATATAAGTAATCAATAAAAAACATAAGCCATGAAAAATTTTAAAATAGCAATGACACTTACTCTGGTTATTACAATGGTTCCTTTTTTAGGTTCCTGTAAAAATGAAACTAAAAATGAGAATCGCACGGTAAACAAACTTGCTAAAAAAGAAAAGAAACTTCTTTCAGAAGCGGAAACCTCAAATTCGGTGATTCTTATTAATGATTATCTGGATTTAAAGAATGCTTTGGTGGCCGATAACAGTTTAGAAGCAACAAAATCTGCCAAAAAAATTCTGGATGCCCTGGCTCATTTTGATCCTTCAGGATATCCTGAAAAGCAAATTGAACTCAAGCATATATTGGGTGATTTAAAAGTGTACTCTGAAGAAATTGCAATGAGCGAAGGGAAGCTGCAACATCAGAGAGAACAGTTTGAAATGCTTAGCAAAAATATGCTCGCTCTTATAAAAATTACAGGAAGTGATAAAACCCTATATCAGGATTTTTGTCCGATGTTCAATAATGGAAAAGGAGCGGTGTGGTTGAGCGAGATGAAGGAAATTAAGAATCCTTACTACGGCCGCAAGATGCCTGGCTGTGGCAGGAT
>JBAVQO010000485.1:0-3597 GCA_049694135.1 Gillisia sp.
CTGCATCCCTGTCGTATCATTTTAATGATAGTTTCCTCGTCATGTTCCATACTCAGGGCAAGAACCCTTTGCTTTGGATAATTTTCTTTCAGAAAGGTCATGGTCTGGATCCCATCCATTAAAGGCATTCTAATATCCAGCAATATAAGATCTGGAACTGCCGATTTTTCCTTTAGATCATCAATCAATTCTTTCCCATTACCAAAAATGTCGATCACACGGTAATTTTCAAAAGAATTGATTAAGCGTTTTAAGGATTGGGCAAAAAGGGTATGGTCATCAACGATGGTGATCGTTTTTTTCATTTTGCGGGCTCTTGATTGGATAGTTAATTGTTAACGAAGTTCCGCTATTCATGGCAGAATTCAAAACTAATTGAGCATTAATAAGGCGTGCACGACTTTGCATGTTGATTAATCCTGAATTTTTTTGAACTTCATCCATATTGAAACCTACTCCATCATCTTTCACTTCAATTATAACGGCAGCAGGAGTATATAAGAATTTGGCGGATAGGTTCTTGGCGTTCGAATGTTTTATGGAATTGGAAAAGAACTCCTGCAGAATTCGGAACAAAATAATGGTATCCTTTTGTCCAATAATGGTTTCTTCGCCTTCAGTTTCAAACGAAATATTTAGAATGCTGAGGCGTTGGAACCTCGCCATTTCGTTTTTAACCGATTCTGCCAGGCCTTTATATCCAATCACATCATTATTTAACGATTTTGATAACGCCCTGACTTCCTGAAGCGATGCGGTTACCGTTTCCTTTATTTCTGAAATGGCTTCAGCCCAATCTTCTGCGGAACTTCCAGAAAACATACTCAATTGCATTTTAGCAACAGAGAGCAGCTGCCCAATATTGTCATGAAGCTCCCAACCTACATTTTTAAGAGTTTGTTCTCTTATTTCGATCTGCGAATCTGCAAGTTCTTTCTCAAAAAGCTTTTCAGCCTCAAATTTTTCAAGAAGCATTCTATTTTTCCTCTTCTGAAAAGCTATAAAAAAAGCAATCGCAAAACCTCCTAAAAGAAATAAGATAATAATGAAATAGAGAAGCAGTAAAAATTCTTCCTTGGAAATCATAAAATAATAATCTGTTTGACCGTTTTTCCCATGCCTTTAAATTTCTGGTCCCGTTTTTTTAAATACCAATTCGCGATTTTTATAACAGACAATAAAGCCGATTACAAAACTGCCGTACATAAATAAGTTGGCAGTCGTTAGCATATACACAAAAAACCGAATAAATTCCGGGTTATCCGGGCTAAAATAAGTGGTATAAATAAACAAAGGGGTTGCTACTAAATACCGTATTAAAATTCCAATGGCAGCATAAAAACTGAAGCGTTTATAAAATAAGAGAATATCGCTACTTAAGAGGATCTCCCAAAAGTATATAAGAATGCTTGAGCATAATAAAAACGTACCTAAAATTTCGGTAAAAGGAGAAAACGTGTATAAATAATCTTTAGAAAATAGCCAGTAAACACTGGTGCTTACCACAAAAAAAACCAAAGCATACAGAATTATTTTCTTCATTTTCGCCGACTTTAAGCGGGCTCTAAAAAAGAGTATAAAAAAGCAATAGGTAAAAGGAATAAACACGTTATAGATCCAAATGGCACGCCTGAAAGGAGTATCTTTTATAAAAGGCAGGGTTACATATTCTGTGACATAAGCATAAATACCATAAAAACCGAAGATTTCGGAAATCATTACAAACCACAGGAAATACGTGAATTGCCGTAAAGCTTTTGGCGGATTATACATTTGCGCAAAAAAAATTGTTCCTGCAACCGCAGCACAAAATTCGGTAATATCGCCAATGGCTACACTTTTTAAAAAATACTCAAACATTCAATCAATAGCTTAATGGAGGCCACAATCCATTATTGTTATTCAAAGGATCTATTTGGTAATTATTTTCATTATTAGCAGCCTCTGCCAGTTCTTCCACTCCTTCTACTCCCCCTTTTTCTCTGGTAGGCGCTAAAAACACAGTTGCCAAACTCTTCTTTTCAGAAGTCTGGGGGTAGGCCGCGAAATAAATCCTGATGCCGGGATGCTTTACTCCCTGTATAGCAGATTCCTGTTTTACATAGTCCAGGTATTCCTGTAGTTCGTCTACACTATACCAGAATTCGCGGGTATCTTTATAACCCTGGGCTTTTTCGATATCAAGCGCACGGGTATCTTTCCATTTTTGTTGATATTCCTTAGCCTTAGCCACACTAATAGTCTTGATTGGTTTTTCCATAATTCAAATTTTAAAACGGCAGGGTCTTAACATTTTGTTAAAAGTAACTAAATTATAGGAGTGAAAAAATCAATTTTTTATCAAAAAGGGGATTTTTCCCCTTGTTGAAACTCCTGCAACCATCTATATTTGATTAATCATTTTAGTTAGCTAAAGTGTTTTGGGGTTAAAAAGTGTCGTTAAAGTGAAAATATTATTAGGTAGGGCTCTTGATATTTTACAATCACCGCAACGGCACTTTTTTAATGCCGATCATAGACTGAAAATTATTCCTTCAGAACAAATTCCACTCGCTCTCCCATAACCTTTTGAGCAATTGAATTAAGAGCGTTTTCACTAAACTGAAGAATTCTGGGATATCCGCCGGTTGTCTGGCAATCTTTCATTAAAATTATCATTTTTCCCGAGGGAGTCAGCTGCACAGTTCCAGGAAGTACGGGCCCGGTAATAATTGCTTCAAGAGTATTTTCCAGTGGCTCCTGAAGCTGGATAGCCATTCGGTTGTTATGTTTATCTATTGTAAAGTTTTGATGAAAAACCCTTTCTTGCTGTTCCCGCGATAAAAGCTCAAATTCCGGTCCCGCAAAAACTTCCAGGATATTGGAACCCAGATATTCTTTTCTAAACTTTACCACTGTATGGGTAACATTAGCAGCTTCTTCTGTTTTAAAACAGTTAATCTTCATTCCTTTTTGCAGCTTAAAATTTGAGGTCAGGCCTTTATACCAGCTTCGACTGTTCAGGATTTCTTCGGAATTGAACCCGCCTTTTATGGCCAGGTAAGCCCTGCAACCTGTTTTTCTTCTTCCAAAGGACAAAACAGCTCCGGCCGGAACATTATAAATTTTAGCGTCCTGAAGGGGCTCCCCATCTAGCCGTGGAGATAGATCTGCACCACAAATGGATATTATCGCTGTATTCAGGAACTTCAGTGTGGGGCCCGATTGCGTAATTTCAAGAACAGCAGCATTCCCGGAATTGCCCACTAAAAGATTTGCCATTTTTGCTGCATACTTATCCATTACACCACTCTGCGGCACGCCAAATTCCCTAAACCCGAAACGCCCCAAATCCTGAACACTGGTAAATAGCCCCGGCTGTAAAACTTCGATTTCACCCATGATACATTTCGGTTTTAAAGCTGAAGGTTTGGTTTTCTACCTGTTTTTGAATATTATAATATTCTGATTTATTTACGGAGTAAAATTTCACTTTATCTCCCGCAGAAATCTGGCAGGGCGGAACCGAATTTTTGTCGAAAAATTCTGCCGGAGAATTTCCCAAAATCTGCCATCCCCCGGGACTGTTTTCCGGGTAGATTCCCGTCTGGTTTCCAC
>JBAVQO010000486.1:0-2000 GCA_049694135.1 Gillisia sp.
AAGAATTCAAAAACGTGAAAGTCGTGGGTCTTATGGGAATGGCAACTTTTACCCAAGAAACGGATCAGATTAAAAAGGAATTTCTATATTTAAAGCAGATTTTTGATGATTTCAGGAAAGACTTTCCTGATTTTGAAGTACTTTCCATGGGAATGAGCGGCGATTATAAAATCGCCGTAGAAAGCGGAAGCACCATGGTAAGAATAGGAAGTGCCATTTTTGGTGAAAGAAATTACAATTAACCCGACAAAGCTAATTTTAATGCTGTTTTTACTTTCAACAGCCTTGATTTCCTTAGAGGGATGCAGAAATGAATGAGATTACACAGATGTTGAAAAATTTAATTATTCCGTCCAGGAGCTGAAAGAATTATGTACGCGATTTTAGATATAGAAACTACGGGCGGAAAGTATAATGAAGAAGGAATCACCGAGATTGCTGTGTACAAGTTCGATGGGCAACAGGTGGTCGATCAGTTTATAAGCCTTGTAAATCCAGAACTGCCTATCCAACCTTTTGTGGTAGGCCTCACCGGTATAAACAATGAAATGCTCCGGCACGCGCCAAAATTTTATGAAATTGCCAAGCGGTTGGTCGAAATTACTTCCGGCTGTATTCTTGTAGCCCATAATGCCAAATTCGATTATAGAATTTTGCGACTGGAATTTAGAAGGCTGGGCTTCGATTTCGAGAAAAAATCGCTTTGCACGGTAGAATTATCTAAAAAACTTATTCCGGGGCAACCTTCTTACAGTCTGGGAAAACTCGTGCGTTCGCTGGGAATTCCGCTGAGCGATCGGCATCGCGCCAGTGGAGATGCGCAGGCAACGGTAAAACTATTCAAGATGCTGCTGGCAAAAGACAAGGAAAAGGAGATCCTGAAAAAATCGGTTAAGAATGAGCCTTCCCGGCAGATGGATACCAAACTTATTCGAATTCTTGATGAACTTCCCGCTACCACTGGTGTTTATTATTTGCATAACGAAGATGGCGATATCATCTACATAGGAAAGAGCAAAAACATCAGAAAAAGAGTGAATCAGCATTTTACCAACGATCACCATAAAGCAAAAGAGGTTCAGAAGGAAGTGGCTTCAGTTTCTTATGAACCCACAGGAAACGAACTTATCGCGCTGCTTAAAGAAAATGAAGAGATTAAAATCAACAGACCTAAATACAATCAGGCTTTAAAAAAATCGATTTTCACGTATGCCCTTTATCAGTTTACAGATGAAAACGGGTACATTAACTTGAAAATAGGAAAAGCAGATTTCAGAAAGAAAAACATAACCACCTTTACAAATCTTCAACAGGCAAAAAATGTGTTGCATAATATTGTAGATTCGCACCAGTTATGTCAGAAACTTACGGGTCTGCACGGCGGTGATGGTAACTGTTTTAGCTATACCATAAAATCCTGCCGCGGCGCCTGTATTGGAGCCGAAACTCCCGAAGAATATAACATTCGTGTAGGGGAAGTTATAGAAAAATACAGTTTACAGGACCGAAATATTTTAGTGATAGACAGAGGCCGCGAGGTAGATGAAAAAAGCGCTTTACTGGTAGAAGAAGGTAGGTTTAAAGGCGTGGGATATTTCAATTTGAACCATCAGCTTAACAATATCGATATTGTGCGTTCTATTATTACTCCTATGAATAATGATCGGGATGCACAACATATTATTCAGAGTTATCTTCGCAAAAACCAGAAGGTCAAAATCATTCAACTATCGCTAAATGACTAAATTATTCTCGCTGCTTCTTTTTTTATCTTTTTCCGTTGGATATTCACAGGAATCAGGACTTAACACAAAAGATGGAACCGTAACCCGTGGTGATCTTGCTGCCACTGTTTATGCTAAAGACAGTACGGCAAATGCTTTTTTTATCCACGAAAATGGCTATAGCCGATTTGAGGACGGACATGACTATAATATTTTAAATAACTACATAGCCAAAATAAAAATCCTGAATAAAGAGGGGTATGATCATGCCAATAT
>JBAVQO010000487.1:0-8911 GCA_049694135.1 Gillisia sp.
GGCAAGAACTGCGCAAATTTTTTCGCGGATGTCCTGATTTGGATTTTTGTGAAAAACGATTTCCTGCAGTTCCCCCGAATACCAGCTTTTTACATAGCTAGCAAAGACATTCACTCCTTTTTTTATGGCCTCTGCATACTCTGTCTCCCAGTCAACCTTCTTCCCTTCAAAAGTTTTAATGATCAATTTTGCGGCTAAAAGTCCGGAGTAGGTGGCAAAAGAAACTCCAGAAGAAAATATAGGATCCAGGAATTCGGCACTGTTCCCGGTTAAAACAAATTTTTCTCCATATAACTTCGTGACATTTTTCGAAATATTTTCAACCTTTACAGGAGAAAATAAGGGCAAATACTCATCAAACCTGTTTTTATAAAAATTCAATTTTAATAACATCTCTTTAAAAGCGATATCTGTTTTTTCGAAAAAACCGTTAAACCAGTCCCTCGGGCCAACGAATCCTATACTGGAGTTTCCGTTTGAAAAAGGGATATACCAGAACCAGATTTGGGTGTTTAAGATCTCGAAACTTATTTGCTCCCCTTCTTTTCCTTGCGGCCTGTTGGCTTCTTTTATTTGGGTAAAAATCGAGGCATGTTGGGCTATTTTTGGTGGCGCTTCCAGCGCCAGTTGTTTGGCAAGCACACGGCCATTCCCGCTGGAATCGATTATAAAATCTGCCGAAAGTTCACGTTCTTCTCCCTCTTTGTCTTTAAAAATTAAATGTACTTTTTCGTCTATCGCTATCGTGGAAATAGTGGCTCCAAACTCAATAGTAACTCCTTTCCGAATAGCTTCTTCAGCAAGTGCGTTGTCAAAATCAGCACGTGGTACCTGCCAGGTCCAATCCCATCCATTTCCGAATTTATCTTTAAACATAAATTCGGAAATCTCTTTTTTTCTGATAAATCTGGCCCCGAATTTTTTCTGAAATCCCTCTTTTTTTAGAGCCTCCAACAATCCCGCTTCTTCAAAATTGTCCATACTTTGCGGCAACAGACTTTCCCCTATACTAAAACGCGGAAAAATGGCCTTTTCCAGCAGCGTTACTTTTATACCGTTTTTATGCAGATAAGAAGCAGAAACTATCCCCGAAGGGCCCGCTCCAATAACAATAACTTCTGTTTTTTCCTTCTTCATCCCGTTTTGATTACCGCGTAAATATAGTACATTTGCTAAGAGTCTGTAAGGGCCCTTTTTCTTTATATAACCCAAATTTTAAGCTTAAAAGGCGATGCTTCACATTAAAAATAACCTGGTTTTTGAAGATTTTTATCAGGTACTTTTTGAAAATCAGAAAATTCATCTGGAGGAATCAGCAATAAAAAGGATAGAAGAAAGCTTCAGCTTTTTAAAAGAATTTTCAGAAAATAAGGTCATTTATGGCGTTAATACGGGTTTTGGGCCTATGGCTCAGTATAAAATCCAGGAGAAAGACCGGGTAAATCTTCAGTATAATCTAATTCGTAGTCATGCTTCCGGAATGGGAACTCCCCTGGATCCTGTTTCTGTAAAATCTCTGATGCTGGCAAGGCTAAACACCCTGGCGATTGGTAAATCCGGAATTCATCTTTCGGTAGCTTCCTGTATGGAGGAACTTATCAATAAAAATATTATTCCAGTAATTTACGAACATGGCGGGGTAGGAGCCTCTGGAGATCTTGTTCAGCTGGCGCATCTGGCTCTTGTTTTAATTGGTGAAGGCGAGGTTTTTTATGAAGGAAAACGACAGTCCACTGCCGATGTTTTTAAGAAAGAAAAAATTTCTCCTATTAACGTAGAGTTACGCGAAGGTCTAGGGCTTATTAACGGCACCTCCGCAATGACGGGTATTGGGATCGTAAATGTTATCTATTCCCACCGTTTACTGGACTGGAGTGTTTTTTGTTCTTCGGTAATCAATGAAATCGTTCAGGCTTATGACGATCATCTTTCTGCAGAACTTAACAGTGCCAAACTGCATATCGGTCAGCAAAAAATAGCTTCACAAATGCGGACTCACTTAAAGGACAGCAAACTCACCAGAAATAGAGATGAACACTTGTATAGTGCAGATACTTCTGAAAAAAACCATTTTGAAGAAAAAGTACAGGAGTATTACAGTTTGCGCTGCGTACCACAAATTTTGGGTCCGGTTCATGATACCATAGAAAATGCCCAGAAAATATTGATTGAAGAGGTAAACTCTGCCAACGATAATCCTATAATAGATGTTGCCCGAAACCATGTTTACCACGGTGGAAACTTTCATGGCGATTACATCTCGCTGGAAATGGACAAACTTCGGCTGGTAATTACAAAAACATCTATGCTGGCGGAACGCCAACTAAATTATTTGTTGAATGATAAACTGAATAATATTTTACCTCCTTTTATAAATACCGGTACTTTGGGTCTCAATTTTGGTTTGCAGGGCGCCCAGTTCAGCGCGGTTTCTACAACAGCCGAAAACCAGACCTTTTCGAATTCTATGTATGTTCACAGCATTCCGAATAACAACGATAATCAGGATATTGTGAGTATGGGAACCAATTCTGCCAATCTCACCAAACGAGTTATTGAAAATGCTTTTGAAGTGATTTCGGTAGAAGTGCTTGGCATTCATCAGGCCCTGAAATATTTAAGATACGAGCATAAACTTTCCAGCGCAACACGGGAAAAAATGAAGATTTTTGATACGTTTATTCCCGATCTTAAAAAAGATCAGAGTCTTTCGCCCGTATTGGAAAAAATTAAAAATTTTATTCGGGAAAATAACGCCTACTAATTTATAAAAATGGCAGAAAAATACGCTTTAGTTACCGGAGGTTCCCGCGGAATAGGGAGAGCAATCGCTTTAGAACTGGCTTCAGAATTACAGTATAACATTTTGCTTAATTATACTTCCAACGATGCTGCCGCCATAGAAACTCAGCAACTTGTTGAAAAGCAAGAGGTAAAATGTATGCTTCTGAAATTCGACGTTTCCGATGCAGAAAAAACCCTGGAATCCATTTCTCTATGGCAGGAAAAAAATCTGGATGCGATGGTAGAAGTAATTGTCAATAATGCGGGAATCACCAAAGACGGTTTGTTTTTATGGATGAAACGCGAAGATTGGAATGCTGTTATTAATGTTGCGGTAAACGGATTTTATAATGTTACGCAGCCCTTGCTTAAAAACATGCTGCATCAACGTTTTGGAAGAATTATAAACATCGTTTCTCTTTCCGGGTTAAAAGGCAATCCGGGGCAGGTAAATTATTCTGCAGCAAAAGGCGCGGTTATTTCCGCAACAAAAGCTCTCGCCCAGGAAATAGGAAAGCGAAATATCACCGTAAATGCTGTAGCTCCAGGTTTTATTCATTCCGAAATGACTTCAGAATTTAATGAGAATGAACTAAAAAAACACATTCCCCTAAACCGGTTTGGAGAAACCGAAGAAGTAGCGCAACTAGTGGGTTTCCTGGCTTCCAAAAAAGCTTCGTACATTACCGGAGAAGTTATAAACATTAACGGAGGCTTGTATTCGTAAAATGGCAAAATGGAAAGGGCAATCCAGAGGAACGGTTCTAGGCCTGAAGATTTACGTATTTATCATCCGGAATTTTGGGCTTTATAGCGCTTATTTCGTGCTGTGGTTCGTGGTTTTGTACTTCATTTTCTTCTCTTTTACTTCCACCAGAAGCACCTTTTACCTTTTTAAAAGAAGACTTAAACATTCCTTTTTTCGTTCCTGTGCAGATGTTTTCCAAAGCTATTTCACCTTCGGAAAAATCCAAATAGACCGTCTTGCAATTGGTGCGGGAATGAAAGACCGATTCAGTTTCCATTTTGATGGAGTGCAAAATATAAAAAATATGCTGAAGGAAAATCGCGGTGGGATTTTGTTGACTGCACATATAGGAAATTTCAACCTGGCGCGACATTTTTTTACGGACGAAAAATATCCTGTAACCATTAACCTGGTCATGAGCGACCTGGAACATAAACAAATAAAAAATTATATAAATTCCGTCACGGGAAAATCCCACGTAAGATTCATTGTTTTAAAAGAGGATCTTTCCCATATCTTCAGAATGCACAAAGCTTTAGACAATAAT
Source organism: Gillisia sp. (assembly GCA_049694135.1). GTDB lineage: Bacteria > Bacteroidota > Bacteroidia > Flavobacteriales > Flavobacteriaceae > Gillisia. The sequence goes on from JBAVQO010000487.1 coordinate 4,080, forward strand.
GAACTGTTGGTTTTTGCTGCAGACCGGTTTCTTGAGAATACCAAAACCTATTCGGAAATGTTCCTGGGGAGACCGGTGCAGTTTCCGCAGGGGCCTTTTAAGCTGGCGGTGAGAAATGATATCCCCGTATTGTTTGTTCATATAATGAGAGAGCGTAAATTTCATTATCATTTTTATGCACGCAGGTATGAAAATTCTGAAAAATCGGTAAAAAATCTTTTAAAATCGTATCTTGAAAACCTTGAATTCATGGTGAAAAAATATCCCTATCAGTGGTATAATTATTATGATTACTGGAACGATTTTAATGTGTAAAAAGAATGCAGGAAGACCTTCTTAAAAATCCGATCACAGATATAAACAGAATATTGGAATTAATTCCGCAGAAGCCGCCATTTGTGATGGTGGATGGGCTTTTAAGCTATACCCCGCTTACCGGCCTTACCCAATTTACTATTCCAGGAGAAAACATTCTTGTTGAGAACGGATTTTTTTCTGAAGCCGGAATCACCGAACATATGGCGCAAAGTATGTCGCTTCACCGCGGATACCAGGGTTTTTTAGACGGATTAAAAAAGCCCCGCACCGGATTTATTGGTGTTATAAAATCGGTTGAAATCTTTGAACTTCCAACAGTTGGAGATCGTCTTGAAACGTATGTGGAAATCCTTCATGAAGTAATGAACGTGACCCTCGTAAAAGCTGAAACCAGGAATAAAGAAGGAAAACGGATCGCGATTTCAGAAATGAAAACTGTTACGGTCGATTAATTTTTCAATCTTTTGTAAAGAAACCAGCCCTACTTAAATGAAGAACAGTTATTTTTTAGCCGATGCCATTATTTCTCCGCTGGGATTCACGACAGCAACCAATCTTGAGGCTTTGAAAAATAGTACGAGTGGCCTTAAAAAGCAACCTGCTTCCAAATTTGCTCCTTCTGGTTTCTACTCCGGAATAATTAAAGAAAACAAACTGGATGCCGCTTTTAAAGAGATAGGTGACCCTTCGGCTTTTACAAAACTCGAAAAAATGATGTTGTTGGCGGTGGCTGAAGTTTTGAACAATTCTGAAGGACTGGATATTTCATCTACCTCGCTGGTAGTAAGCACTACCAAAGGAAATATAGATTTGCTGCAGAAGGACAAAAAGAACAAAAGAATCTATCTCCATGAGCTGGCAGAAGTAATTCGCCGCTTTTTCGGATTTAAAGAAAATCCGGTAGTTATTTCCAATGCGTGTATTTCGGGAGGGTTGGCCGAGTCGTTTGCCTCCCGACTTATAAAAGCAGGGAAATTCGAAAACGTGATAGTGGTAGCCGGCGATCTGGTTTCAGATTTTGTGGTTTCGGGTTTTAATTCTTTTCAAGCTTTAAGCAGCGAAGCCTGCAAACCCTTTTCTACCTTCCGAAATGGAATAAGCCTCGGCGAAGCAGCTGCGGCAGTCTTGATAAGTTCAAAAAAGAATAAAAAAGGTCCTTCAATCCAATTTCTTTCAGATTCTGTAACAAATGATGCCAATCATATTTCAGGACCCTCCAGAACAGGAGAAGGATTGTTTTTAAGTATAAAAAAATCTTTAAAAGAAGCCGGAATCACATCAAAAGAAATAGACTACATCTCGGCCCACGGCACCGGAACGTTATATAATGACGAAATGGAAGCGATCGCCTTTCATCGAGCCGGTTTAGAAAAGGTTCCGGTAAATAGTTTTAAAGGGGTTTATGGCCATACCCTTGGAGCCGCGGCTCTGTTAGAAACCATAATAACCAAACATTCGCTGCTGCAAAACACGCTGTTTCCCTCGGTGAACAGCGAAGATGAAGGTGTTTCGAAACCTCTTAATCTTATAAAAAAGTATGAAATTTCGCCGCTAAAATATGCTCTTAAAACCGCTTCCGGTTTTGGAGGCTGTAATTTATCGCTCATTTTAAAAAAAGAAGAAGATGAGTAAAAATTCATACATACAGAAAAGCGTTACGATCAAAAAGGGAAAAATTTATATAGATCGTAAGGGTGTTTTCGAAAATGATGATAAAAATCTCCACGCTTTTCTGAAAGACGCTTACACCCGATTTGAGCTTAATTATCCCAAATTCCATAAAATGGATGGCTTATCTAAACTGGGAATTCTGGCGGCTACGCTTCTGTTCGATGGAAGGAAAATAAATAAGGAAACGGCACTTGTATTTTCTAATTCTGCCTCGAGCCTGGAGGTAGATCGGGAACACCAAAAAGCTATGGCGAAAATAGTTTCTCCGTCGGTGTTCGTGTACACTCTGCCAAATATTGTGCTGGGGGAGATAAGTATTAAATATAGATTGAAAAGTGAAAATATTTTTTTTGTCGTACCCCGTTTTGATGCCTCTTTGTTGTCTGAATATGTTCATATTTTAATGAATACCGGCAAATCTTCTGAAGTGGTTTGCGGATGGATCGACTTGGAAAATGGGGAATATGATGTATTTTTGTCTCTTATATCAAGAGAAGGGAACGTCCTTTTTTCCGAAGAAAATTTAGAAAAGTTATATCTTTTTGAAAATGAATGATTTAAAAACCGATTTAAAGCGCAGTATTATAGAACAACTTAATCTCGAAGAACTTTCTGTAGAAGATATTGAAAATGATGAACCTCTTTTTGGAGACGGATTAGGGTTAGATTCTATCGATGCGCTTGAACTTATTGTTCTTCTTGAAAAGGATTATGGCATTAAGCTTACAGATCCTGCCGAAGGAAAAAACATTTTTGCTTCCATAAATAAAATGGCAGATTATATAGAAGCACATCGCACAAAGTAAAAAATGGAAAAAAGGGTTGCCGTTACCGGAATGGGAATAGTTTCTGCGCTGGGAATCGGCGCAGATGCCAGTTTTGAAGCTCTTATCGCCGGGAAAACTGCAATTGAATTTCCGAAAATACTTTCCACCAGTCATAAAGAATTTCCCGTAGGTGAAGTAAAACTCAGCAACGAATCTCTTGCCGAAACACTCCAATTACCCGCAAACCATTCTTTTACACGAGCGGCTTTACTGGGAACCCTTGCGGTTAAAGAAGCCTTAGAACAGGCAGAGCTTGAAGTTTCTGAGCTAGAGAATACCGCATTTATCTCTGGTACCAGTGTGGGCGGCATCGATAGTACTGAGCAATTCTACTATCAATTTAAAGATCATCCTGAAGTTCGCCGCTTTATTGAAGCGCAACATCCCGGGTTTACCACTTCTCAAATCGCATCGTATTTCGCTTTTAAAGGATTAACCGGAACGGTTAGCACCGCCTGTTCTTCTGCTGCCAATGCGATTATGACAGGAGCCCGGCTTATTAAATTTGGTAAAATAAAACGGGTAGTGGTAGGCGGAACCGATTGTCTAACAAAATTCACGCTCAACGGATTTAATTCGCTTAAAATTCTTTCTTCGGAAGTATGTAAACCTTTTGAAGATGAGCGAAACGGATTGAATTTGGGAGAAGGAGCTGCCTATCTTATTCTGGAAGCTGAAGACGTTCTGGCGAAAAAACCGGTCTTAGGATACCTCGCCGGTTATGGAAATGCGAACGATGCCTTTCATCAAACAGCTTCTTCAGAAAACGGGGAAGGATCTTTTCTGGCTATGAAAAAAGCCCTGGAAAGCGCGGAAATTTCTTCAAATGAAATAGATTATATAAATGCCCACGGCACTGCCACACCAAACAACGATCTTTCGGAAAGTGTGGCGATAAAACGAATTTTTGAAGAAAAACTTCCTGCTATAAGTTCAACCAAGGCATTTACAGGTCATTCCCTGGGGGCGGCAGGGGGAATCGAAGCCGTTTTTAGTCTGCTGGCTATTCAAAAAAGTACGATTTTTCCGAATCTTAATTTTACCGCTCCTATGCGGGAAACACAACTATTCCCCGTTACTAAAACTCGTATTGCAGACTTGAATTTTGTGCTTTCGAACTCCTTTGGCTTTGGAGGAAATTGTACTTCCCTAATTTTCAGTAAAGATGAAAAATAACATTTACATCAACGGAATAGGAAGTATTTCTGCCCAGGCTCCGGAAGTGCCGTTTTCTCAAGATCCCATGCGCTTTTCAGAAAATATTTTTCCGGCGATGAATCAGGAGTACAAGAAATATATTCCGGCGATGCAATTGCGCAGAATGTCCTCGATAGTAAAAATGGGGGTTACCGCTGCAAAAATGGCCCTTAATGAAGCCGGTGCAGAAAATCCTTCGGCAATTATCACCGCTACAGGAGAAGGAAGTAAACAGGATACCGAAAAATTTTTGGAGATGGTTCTCTCTCAACACGAAAAAATGCTTTCTCCCACTGCTTTTATTCAGTCTACTCACAACACCCTGGGAGGGCAAATCGCGTTACATTTCGGTTGTACCGCTTATAATCTCACTTATACCCACGGCAGTTGTTCGCTGGAATGGGCATTGTTAGATGGCATGCTGAATTTTTCCGAAAAAGATTCAGGCGTTGTGCTTGTTGGTGGCGCTGATGAAATTTCGCCTACAATTTCTTCATTTTCGTACCTAAACAATCGGTTGAAAGAAAATCAGATTTCTAATCTGGACCTCTTTCAGCGTAAAACTCCCGGTACCATTGCCTCAGAAGGGGCTCACTTCTTCGCGCTTTCTTCAGAAAAAACACCGCATTCTTATGCGCGATTGCTGGATGTTGAAATTTTTCAGGCCGATTCAGATACGGAAGTAGACGAAAAAATTCAGCATTTTTTGAATAAGAACCATCTTGGTACCGAAGAGATTGAAATGCTTTTATTGGGAAAAAACGGTGATTCTCGTTTTGACCATTTCTACGAATTTTTGCAGGAGGGAACCTTTAAGAG
>JBAVQO010000488.1:0-3222 GCA_049694135.1 Gillisia sp.
GAAATTTCCAATTCGGGTGGTGGTGGGGAAGGGCAAGCTCTTTTATTTTTTTGTGCGTTGGCTTTTGCGTTGGCAAAAAATAAATGTGCTTGACCGTGCGGCGGATTTTTTTTTCAGCTTGCAGGTAACTCGTTATATCAAATCAAATATAACCTTTTATGTTTCATATTCGCCGGATAAACGCAGGTTTTCATTTCCTTTACCGCTCTCCATATATTTCTTTATCGCCATATCCAACGGACTTTTAATTTGCATCAGATCTTTCTGGGCTACATGGGTATAGATCATGGTCGTCTCTGGTTTGGAGTGCCCAAGCAGCTCCTGAATATGCCGCAACCCAATTCCGTTTTCCAGCATATGTGTCGCATAGGAATGCCGTAAAGTGTGGGGCGTTACCCGCTTTGCAATTTTTGCCCGCCTGCACGAATCCTTCAAAAAACTACGAACCGCTGTCGAACTGTATTGATGTTCATTCTGTCCTTCCACAAAATACTTTGTTGGGCGATAAGTACCCAAATAATTATAGAGTAACGGAATAAAACTTTCTGCCATGACTACATATCTGTCCTTGCGCCCTTTGCTCTGCCTTACAAAAACCTGCTTCCTCTCCACATCAATATCATTTATTTTCAGTTTCAGCAATTCTCCAATCCGTAAGCCGGAAGAATAAATAAGGGCCAGTACCGCCCGATGTTTCAAATTTCGGGTGTTTTGAAGGAGTCTAAGCGTTTCTTCCTGTGATAATACCGTGGGCAGAAAATTACTCCTTTTGGGACGATAAAAATTCGCCGAATCCACATCTGCTATATGAAAAAGCTCCGCAAAATGCTTGAGTGCGCTTATACACTGCCGGTGCGTACTGATAGAATATTCTTTACCCGCAATTACTTTTTCTATAAAAAGCTCAATATCCCGATCCTGCAATTCAGAAACCGGTTTCTGCTGAAATTTTACAAATTGCTCTGCAAAATTACAATAGGTCTTTATAGTACTCTCGCTGTAACGCTTCCCTTTAAGATACAGCTTAAAATCTATCAGATATTTTGTATTTCGAAGGATTACCACCTTTTTTTCAAAGGCACTGTAATTAAGTTCCCAACCTTTATTGGTTAATTGCTTTAAGAGATTTCTTTTGTTTTCTGAAGAATTTTCTAAGTAATATGTGCCATGAGTTTTACTCCATTTCACTCCGTTTACACGTTTTACCTGTTCTTTTATTTCGCGGTTGTAATCAAATTGAACCGCAATTTGTTCCTTTCCTCGATGCTGAAGCGGATACAGTTTTATTTCGGTCATAATAAAATGAATTAACTGTCTAATATACTGAATTATAGCATCAGAATTCAGAAAAATTATAAACCGAATTCTACTGAAAAAATCAATAAATTTATTACGATATCACACTAATCCCGCTACTAAAAACCCCATATAAGTGCCCAATCCTGTTCCAAGAGATCCCACAAGTATGGCAGGCAGTACCAAATCGCTTCGGTTAAAGCTTTCTGCAAGCGCGAGAGCAGTGCTGGAACCTCCGATATTTGCCTGGGAAGCGATGGCAACAATTACCCAGTCCAGTTTCAATAACAAAGCAATCCCTATTAAAAAAAGTCCGTGTACAAATACAATAGTAGAGGTAAATATTAAGATGTCCACGGCTTTTTCGCCCACACTTTGCAAGGCGCCAATTTCACAAAAGGCGCCCACAACTACCAGAAATAAATAAATACTGAACATTCCTAATAGCTGCGCGCCGGCCAGTTTTTGAATTCGTTTACTTTGTGCCAGCAACAAAGCGATAGTGGTGAGAATCAATATAGAAGGGATGGTAAAACCGAGTGATGCTGATAATTGCGACAAATAATCGGAAACAATTAGGGACGCAAGAGCCAGCCCTGTCAAAAATGCCAGTTGCTCAGGATTAATTTTTGCCCGCTGAGAGCTTTGCTGAATTTTTTGTTTCGATACCAATTCAGGATGAGGTCGCAATTTTTTCATAAATACAGGTAAAGCCAGTGTTACCAGCATCCATAAGGCAGTCACAATATTATCGGCAACTACCATTCCTGTATATTCGGCACCTTCGCGAAGCATTCCGTAATGGAGGGCCACCGCGTTAAAATTGGCGCTGCCACCAATATAAGTGCCCGTCATCATTCCGGCAATGGCTTTATAATTAACACCAAATACTTCCTGATAATTAATGATGTGTAAGGCTATTAAAACTCCAACCATTGTACCTGCAGCTCCTAGAAAAAAGGCCAGTAACATAGGTCCTCCGGCTTTTTTTATCTGTTGTAGATGAACACCAAGCAATAAAAAAAAGATACTTGCGGGGGCCACATAAGTAAAAATTATATCATAAAGTTTTCCCGCATTAGAGGCGGTGGGAATTAAACCAAAATTAGCGAAAATGGCGCCAAAAATTATAACCAGTAGCGAACTGCTTAAATGCTTCAAAAATGTATGTCGGCAAAGCCATTCGCTGGCATATATTAGTAAGCAAAGAACGGCGAGTACGTACAAAGGATGATCTGTCATTTACAGGAGGGTAATTTTAAAAGAATTTTTCATGTAGTTGGAATTAATTTTTTCTGAAATTTCTAAGTTGATGTACTTCTTCAACTAAAATCCATGCGTTACTGCGTAGGTTTTATTATCGGGGCCAACGCCGGTAATGGTTAGTGACTTCCATTCCTTCGGAATCACCGCTCCTTTTTGTACAATTCCGTTATCGGTAATATGAAGTCCTCCAAAACCAAATAGAATGGTTTGCAACATTCCGCCGGCGCCCGTTGCAAAATAAGGATTATTACTGGTAGCCGACTCGGCCAGGGCTCCAAAAGGAGGGCGTTTATTTGGCTGATAACTCTCCTTAAAAAGCCGATAGGCTTCTTCCGGATGTCCCAGTCGTGCATATAGAATAGAAAAAACGGATTTTCCCATGGCGGGCCCTTCTTTGGATATTTTGGGTTCATAATATTTTAAATCCTTGAGGATGGCTGATGTATCTGTCACTATGTGCAGCGGATAAGCAAGTAAATTGGCATCGGCCTGTTTTATTATTTCGCCGTTGTACGTGCTGTTTTCCCGCGTGGTACCATTGGGGAAATGGTGAATTTTGATGGCATCGGCAACTTTTTCCCATTGCGGATTTGCATCTTTATTCAGTTCTTTGGCTGCTTCCGAAGCATAATTTAGAGCGGTGATGGCAGAGCCATTGGT
>JBAVQO010000489.1:0-1834 GCA_049694135.1 Gillisia sp.
GGATGCTTATCGCAGAAATTTACAGCGCTCCTATATAGATGCCGCTGCAAGTTATGTTCAGAAATTGAATGAGAAGAAGGAGGACGAAATTTTAAAATCTGATATAATCGCATTGATGCGAGGCGAAATGGAAAAATTGAAAAAGGACATAAAAGCCAGAAAATATGGAGTAAAGGACCAGCTTACTCAATATCACTGGAACGATCTTTTAGCCAGAATAGATGCCGGGTTAAAAACCGAAAGCTAAGATAAAAAGTATCTGAAACGTCATCCTGAATTTGTTTCAGGATCTTAATCGATTTGATAATCAAACTTAGTGAGAAGCTGAAACAAGTTCAGCTTGATGAAGGCCGAACTTTTTTTAAGTTCGGCCTTTCACTTTTACATCGAGATACAGCTAATGGGTTTCCCGGGTGTGGGGTCAATGGTTCGCGGGTGTTGTGGAACAGATTGTTTATGCCCGAAAATGTTTTTGATCCGGTTGTAATCCAGGTAATAACTTACGCGTAAAGAGAGACTATTAAGTTGTGGAGAATGAAAAAGATCCCGGAAATTGGTTGAAAAATCCCTGTTGGCTTCGTTCAGGTAGCTGTCAATGGCGTTGCGGTACAACAGCGTAACCTGGCTGCCCGGAGCAAACCACCATGAATACCGCAGATCCACATTCCAGCTGTTATAGGTGGTGTCGAAAGTATTTTCAAAATCCATTGGACTTAATTCGCCGTTTTGTTCCAGGTTGAAAAACCTGTTATAGGCTACTTCAGAATAATAATGTCTGAAAGCCAGGTTGAGTGCCATTTTATTATTGAAAATATATCGGCCTTCCAGAGAAGTAATCACTGTTCGCCGATTTCTTCCGCCGAAAATAATCTCGTTGTTATCTATGGCAACAAATCCCTGTTCTTTATCTGAAAAGGTAATGTTGGTAGAAAGATTGATGCGAATCTTATCTGAAATCCTGTAGGTTGGATTAAAATCCCAGGTGATGGTGCGGCGATTGTTCTCGTTGTATTCATACCAGTCCAGAGAAGTAAGTACCGAAAATTTCTTACGCTGATCGGTGCCTACGTAAAGCCACTGATCGTAATAAGTGGGAATTTTCACGTAACGACCGTCCACTCTTGGTTCATAAATATCATTAGATCCAAACGGCGTGGTTTCAAATCCGCCACCAAAATTGAAGAAATTTTTGGTGGTAAAATTCGAATTGAAATTAAACACAAAATTGCTGAATAAATCGGGTTCTAATCTTCTAACTTCAGTAAGATTGAAATTAAGGTACATATTATTCAGGAAACCCCGGGGCTGTAAAAGCCGATAGCCATAGTAACCGCTGTAATGCGCATAATTGGTTATACCGGTATATCCAATATCGTTGATGTCGTAATCTTTAGTGCGAATTTCAACTTCTCCGGTCAGACGGTTCTTTCCGTTTATTTTGCTAATACCCGCCTGTGCTTCCACTCCAAATTTTGTGTTCTCATGCATTACCCAGCTTCCTTCGGTGCTGGCATAATAATTAAGGGTGTTTTTTTTGTTGGTGATATCCATATAAATTCCGGTTGCATTCGCATCTCTAAACCCATCTTCGCGGGTAACATTGGTGTTAACGAAGGAAACAGAGGAATTATCGCCGAAACGTTGGTCCAGAACCAGCACATTATAGTTGGAAAGCGGTTCTACCAGTTCTTTTCTGGAGCTGTTAGTAATGGTATCTTTTATCTCAGCATAGGCTTTTTTGGTTACCGCGTTAAAAAATCCGATTCCCAGCCCTTTATCTGTTCTTCCGGAGACTTTCAGGGCATTGATTAAATCTACGGAAGAAGGGTAGTTT
>JBAVQO010000490.1:0-2418 GCA_049694135.1 Gillisia sp.
CTTGCTGATTTTGTGTAGAAAGCGCCAGCAAATTCATCTGAATTACATTTTCGATATAGGTGAAATCCCGGGAATAGGTTCCATCTCCATTTATTACAGGAGATTCATGGTTCATTAACTGAATGACAAATTTTGGAATTACCGCCGCATAGGCTCCATTGGGATCCTGTTTTCTTCCGAAGACATTAAAATACCGCAACCCGATAGTATCTAAATCGTACGCGCTTTTAAAAATATCGGCATACAGTTCATTTACATATTTTGTGATAGCATAAGGTGAAAGAGGTTTCCCTATAACATCTTCAACTTTCGGAAGATTTTCTGAATCGCCATATGTAGAGGAACTGGCTGCGTAAATAAATCTTTTTACTTCAGCGTCTCTGGCCGCGACCAGCATATTTAAAAATCCGCTGATATTAACTTCGTTACTGGTAATGGGATCTTTCAACGATCGTGGGACAGAGCCCAACGCTGCCTCATGTAAAACATAATCAACACCCTCTACCGCCTTTTTACAGGTTTCCAGATTTCTGATATCACCTTCAATTAAAGTGAATTCGGAATGATTTTTAAAAGCTTCTAAATTCTCTCTTTTTCCGGTAGAAAAATTATCGAGACAGATAACTTTTGCTCCTATCTCCAGCAGGCGTTCGCATAAATTAGAACCGATAAAACCAGCTCCGCCGGTAACAAGTATTTTTGAGGATTTTAATTGTGAAAATTGCGATTTATCCATTAACAACTATTAATTTAACATTTTCAGGGGCCAAAGATAGGGTTTATCGCGCAAGCTGAGTAGTTGATAATCATAAAGAAATGCAAAAAAAGGCCTTATTCTTACCTGTTTTAATCTAGCTTCTCCTTTTCTGCTACTTTTAATAAGTATTTACCATATTCATTCTTACTCAATGGAAATGCCAGTTCCTGAAGTTGTTCGCGATCTATATACTTTCTGTAAAAGGCAATTTCTTCGAGGCAGGCAACTTTAAGACCCTGTCTTTTTTCGATGGTCTGAATAAAATTGGAAGCTTCCAACAAAGATTCGTGGGTTCCGGTATCCAACCAGGCATAACCGCGCCCCATTAGCTCAACATCCAGTTGCTCCTTCTTTAAATAATATTCATTTACAGAGGTTATTTCAAGTTCTCCTCTCTCACTGGGTTTAATTTGTTTTGCCACATTTATCACAGAATTGGGATAATAATATAAACCTACCACTGCATAATTGCTCTTCGGATTTGCTGGTTTTTCTTTAATCCCCAGGACTTTTCCGCTTTTATCAAAATCCACGACTCCATATCTTTCGGGATCATTTACATAATAGCCAAAGATGGTTGCACGCTGCTTTTGTTCTGTATTCTGAAGAGATTTCAACAATAACTGAGACAAACCCTGGCCATAGAAAATGTTATCTCCCAGGATAAGGCAGACGCTGTCATTGCCAATAAAATCTTCTCCTATAATAAAAGCCTGAGCCAGTCCATCTGGCGAGGGTTGCGCTTTGTAACTAAATTGAAGACCCAGGTTTTCCCCCGTTCCCAGCAGTTTTTCAAAATTGGGTAAATCTTCAGGAGTGGAAATAATAAGAATTTCCCGTATCCCCGAAAGCATCAGTACCGAAATAGGGTAATAAATCATGGGTTTATCGTAAATGGGCAGCAATTGTTTTGATACTCCTCTGGTTATAGGATACAGCCTTGTTCCACTTCCTCCGGCTAATATTATTCCCTTCATATATTATTGTTATGTTGTAAAGATGTTAAGATGTTCAATCTGCTTTTAAGGTTTTATATAACGCATTCAACTGATTTGTGATGTGTTCTGCTTTTTTTCTTAAATCAAGATATTCATCTTCTTTAATGAATTCTATATCTGAACTTAGAATAAGAAGATTTACTACTTCCCATGTCGAACTGTAGGCAATATTTATAAACCTTGCTTTTTCTGTTTGTGTTTTTCTTGAAAAACCTTCTGCAATATTTGCTGTAATACTTATAGTTGCCCTTCTTATTTGACTTGTCAATCCAAATTTCTCTGCATTTGGAAATGATTCCGTTGTTAAATAAATATCTTTTACGAAATTACGAGCATTCTTCCAGACCTCTAACTTTTCAAAATAAAATTCATACATGATAATTGCTCCATTAATTTCTTTAAAAAAGATCGCTCCAGCCAGTTCTTTACAAAAGCACAGTTTTACAGCTTTACTCGATATATTGGTTCTTATAATATTCCTGATACTTTCCCGAAGTTACATTTTTTAACCATTCTTCATTCCCCAAATACCAATCCACCGTTTTTTCCAGTCCTTCTTCAAAAGTAACAGAAGGTTGCCAATTTAAAATTTTATTAATCTTGGAAGCATCTATCGCATATCTTTTATCATGACCGGGCCTGTCTTTTATAAAAGTAATAAGT
>JBAVQO010000491.1:0-2380 GCA_049694135.1 Gillisia sp.
GGGAGTGGTCAACTTTACCTTATTCGAAGTTGTTTTGCCAAGAGCATGTACAGCGATAGCAACTGCTGTGACACCGGTACCGCAGGAATACGTTTCATCTTCCACGCCTCTTTCATAGGTGCGCACCATAAAAACATCGTTTTTGATCTGTTGTACAAAATTAACATTTGTACCTCCGGAATTCTGATATTTTTCGCTGTATCGAATTTGTGAACCTTCTTTTTTCACGTTGATATCTCCCACTTTTTCTGAAAAAAGAATTCTATGAGGAGAGCCGGTATCCAAAAACACTTCCTTTTCATTAAGATCTTCGGCTAAAACCTCCTGCATCTGGAGAAGTACCATTCCTCCTGTTATAGTTGCCGAATGCCGGCCATCTACAGCGCCAAAAACGGTCTGATCATTAATTATGTTCAGGAGTTTTGCAAAAGCCACAATGCACCGGCCACCATTACCACACATAGTGCTGGGATTGCCATCGCTATTGTAATAAACCATTTCAAAATCTTCTTCCTGGTCTGCAGAATTTTCTATAAGAATAAGTCCATCGGCACCTATACCAAATCTGCGATGACACAGTCGATTTACCAGTGTGGTATCATTTTTGGGGAAAATATTTTGACGGTTATCGATAAGGATAAAATCATTTCCAGCGCCATGGAATTTAAAGAATTCAACTTTCATTATCTTCAAATTTTGCACTGCAAATGTACAACATTATCGCAGATTTCACCGTTGTTAAAGGGTGGTTAAAGTTGAAAATTCCTTTAATCTCTTCTTTAATTTTATAATGAATTTATTAATTAATCAAGTTTAATGAAATGAAAAAGTTAGCAACACTATTAGGCGTTTCTATGCTGGGAGGCATATTAACCCTTGGTTCCTACAAATTATTCTTCGACGAAAATCCAACCTTTTATCCAAACAATCCCCCGACCTCCCAAACTTCACATGTTCTCCCGACCTCTTACAATTCTAAAATATACGGCACCAATGCCGATTTTACTGAAGCTGCCGAGAAGACCGTTCACGCAGTCGTACACGTAAAAAATGTTGCTGTTTTTGGGCAACCGCATAATATATGGGAATATTACGCCCACGGTGCCAATGGAGGAAAAGCTCTTCGTGGTACAGGTTCTGGAGTAATAATTACCCCTGATGGCTATATTGTTACCAATAACCACGTGATTGAAGGCGCGAACGAGCTGGAAGTTACCTTAAACAATAATAAAACCTACAAAGCCAAGGTAATAGGTACAGATCCCGTGGCAGATATCGCCCTTATTAAGATAGATGCAAAGGATCTTGACTATATTCCTTTCGGGAATTCAGACAACGTGAAATTAGGAGAATGGGTCCTGGCTGTCGGAAATCCTTTTAACCTTACGTCTACTGTAACAGCCGGAATTATTAGTGCAAAAGCCCGCGATCTTAATGCAGGCAACGGAACAGCCCAATCCTTCATTCAAACCGATGCTGCCATAAATCCCGGTAACAGCGGTGGTGCACTGGTGAATATTAATGGAGAATTAATAGGAATAAATTCCGCCATCACTTCACAGACCGGAAGTTATATAGGTTACGGTTTTGCAGTTCCCTCCAACATCGCCAGAAAAGTGGTTGAAGATATTATGGAATACGGAAATGTTCAAAAAGGAATTTTGGGCATCCGGGGAGGCGATGTAGAGCCTTCCCTCAGTGAAAAGTATGACCTGAAAGTGTCGCAGGGTGTATTTGTGAGCGACGTGGAATCGGGATCCGGAGCGGCGATGGCCGGCATAAAATCTGGAGATGTTATAGAGAAAGTTGATAATATTAAGGTGCGAAAAATGTCTGATCTCACCGGCTATTTAAACACAAAAAGGCCAGATGACACTGTAGATATCCGCATTTTGCGCGATGGAGATCTTAAAGACCTGAAAGTAAAGCTCACCAAATATGAATTTTTCGATATCCAGGCTATAGACCTCGAAGTAACAAATGCTTCCAAAGAAGACCTGCAACAATTTAACGCCACTCACGGGGTAAGAATCAGCAGGGCTCTTAAAGGGGATCAGCAGTCTCAGGCCCTGGTGGGAATTATTATTACCAAAATAGATAATCAGGATGTTTCAAATCTTGATGATGTTCGGGAGGTAATACGAAACCATGATGATAACGAACCTCTGAGCGTGACTTTTATGAGTCCGAAGGATGGTGAAAAAACGTATATTTTCAGGTAAGTTAAACCTGAAGTTGTGAAGTAATCCGCTGCATAATTCAGCGGATTATTTTTTTATAAGAATTCTTTTACGAAAACGTTTGAAATCTATATTTTTGCAGCGATTTTTAAATTTTTAAAATGGGATCCAACGAAGTTTATGAAAAGGAACTTTCCTTT
>JBAVQO010000492.1:0-4496 GCA_049694135.1 Gillisia sp.
TCAGAACGGACTTCAGAAAAAAGAATTCAGAACCTATTGCAACCCTGTAGATATAGATTATACCTACATGGCTCACTATTCTTTTAAAGGTGTTTCCTATCGCTCGGGGGCAGATCCTGCCGTTATAAATTTCCACGGAAAATATTATATGTTTGTTACCAGATCTCACGGATATTGGATTTCAGACGATATGAGCAATTGGAAATTCATAAAACCTCAAAGCTGGTACTTTAACGGAAGTAATGCTCCGGCTGCTGCGGTAGAAGGAGATAAAGTAATTGTAGCCGGCGATCCTTCGGGAAGAATGGCAGTTATTGAAACCGATAATCCTGAATTAGGTGACTGGAAAACTACTTATAGTGTTATTCCTATTGAAATCCAGGACCCCGATTTGTTTGTAGATAAAGACGGGAAGGTATATCTCTATGAAGAATCTTCTAATGTCAATCCTATTCACGGAGTAGAGTTGGACCCCGATAATATGTACCTTCCAAAAGGTGAAGAAAAAGACCTTTTTACCCTTCATCCCGATACGCATGGCTGGGAGCGTTTTGGCCAAAATCACAATTCCGATATGAAACCTTATCTGGAAGGTCCCTGGATGACCCGTCATGGAGACACTTATTATCTGGAATATAGCGCACCCGGAACCCAATGGAATGTGTATGGCGACGGCGTGTATACCAGCAAAAATCCTCTGGGGCCATTTACATACGCACCTTACAATCCTATTTCGTATAAACCGGGCGGGTTTTTAACCGGTGCCGGGCACGGCAGCACCGTAGAAGACAACAATGGTAATTTCTGGCATTTTGCCAGTATGCCTATTTCTGTAAATTATAAATTCGAACGTAGGATAGGAATGTTTTCCGCCGGATTCGAGAAAGATGGCGATATGTATGTAAACACGGCCTATGGCGATTATCCGCATTATTTACCCGATGTTAAAGTTAAAAATAATAAGAACAGATTTGCAGGATGGATGTTGTTATCTTATCAAAAAAAGGCAATTGCTAATTCCACAATTCAACCTGGAATTAAACAAAATATTGTAGATGAAAGTAATACGGGATACATGCTCGATCAGGAAGCCCCTAATTTCGATGCTTCTAATGTTACAGATGAAAATATCAGGACGTTTTGGGTGGCAAATGGCAGTAACGACAGCCTGCATTTATCTGTAGATCTGGGTAAAAAAATGAAAGTATATGCGGTTCAAATCAATTTCCAGGATTTTAATGCCAGTCACTTCGGAAGAAATCCGGGCGGCTTAAAAGATCAGTTTATTCTTCAATATTCCCTGGATGGAAAAAAATGGGAAACCCTGGCAGATTACTCTAAGAACGATCGCGATCAGCCCCACGCTTATATAGAATTAGATACGCCAACAGATGCAAGGTATGTTCGCTACAAAAATGTGAATTTTCCCAATAAATATCTTTCGATTTCAGAATTCAGAATCTTTGGAAAAGGCTACGGAAAAGCTCCTGCAAAACCTAAGAATTTTACTGCTAAAAGAGAAGAAGATAAACGAAATGCAGACCTGCAGTGGAAAGCCGATAAAAAAGCCCAGGGATACGTGTTGTATTGGGGAATTGCAAAAGATAAACTCAATAATTCCGTGATGATCTACGGAAAAAATTCCTATGCGCTGCGGGCACTAAATGCAGATCAGCAGTATTATTACCAGGTAGAAGCTTTCAATGAAAATGGGGTTTCAGAAAAAAGTGAGCTCGAAAAAACGGAATAATGCATTGTGGCAAATTCTTTAGATATTGATTTGTTAGAATAACTATCTTTAGTTTATAAAGAATTAAGCAATGAAAACGTTTATCAGTAGCCTTTCTAAAAAAGAATTTGAAGAAGAAGAAAAAGTAGATGTAAAGACCATCAGAAAATCTATTTTTGATCTTATAAAAAAAGATGCTCCGCATTTTACGAGAAACGGTTTTATTTCTATAACCGAACTCAACCAGTACCGGCAGAAATATATCGCAGATTATTTGCTGAAAGAAGTTGGAGAGTTGGGGGTTCTGGAAACGGATGTTCTTAAGACGATAGAGAACCAGGAAACCATTTCGACCAATATTGAAACTGAAGATCCTTCTGCTTTTACCTTTGGCCAGCGCCTCGCCGACAAAATCGCTTCGTTTGGAGGGAGTTGGAAATTCATTATCATTTTTGGCATTTTTATTCTTTTATGGATGCTCACAAATATTATTTTCTTAATGGGAAGAGCATTCGATCCTTATCCGTTTATTCTTCTAAATTTAATTCTCTCCTGCCTGGCCGCATTGCAGGCGCCGGTTATTATGATGAGCCAGAACCGCCAGGAAGAAAAAGACAGGCAACGTGGAAAAATGGATTATATGATCAATTTAAAATCGGAATTGGAAATCCGTATCCTGCACGAAAAACTTGACCACCTGATTATGCATCAACAAGAGGAATTGCTTAATATCCAGAAAGTGCAGATCGAAATGATGGAAGATATTACCAAACGATTAATTTCGAAATAAGGCTCAGTTCATTTAAAATAAATTTATATTTGCCGCCTTAAATTTTCCCTGAATGAAATCTGAAAATGAAGAAATAACCGCGCAAATAAGTCAGCAGGAAATAGATGCCTGTATTGCGGTTTTAGAGCAACTGGTGCAGGATACGAATCAGGTTTTTGAACTTTCTGAAGAAAAGAGAATCGCTCTTATGAAAGCTGCCGGAAAATTAACCCGCCCGCACCGGGACGAATTCAAACGCCGTAAAAAAGATTCTGAAAAAGCCGCAAAACGAAAAAAGAAAGAGCAGGAAAAACACGCCCGAAAGCAAACAGGTATACGAGCTGCCCGCGAAGCTACCATATTTATCGCTCCAAAATTTATAGAATCTGGCATCCAGGAGCAACCGGAATTACATTCGCCCCGCAACTGTTATGTTTGTAAAAAAGAGTACACTAAACTGCATCATTTTTACGACAGTATGTGCACAGAATGTGGCGATTTTAATTATGCAAAGCGATTTCAGTCGGCCGATTTATCGGGGCAGGTAGCAGTAATAACCGGTTCCAGGCTTAAAATAGGATATCATATTACGTTAATGCTGCTTCGTGCAGGCGCAACGGTGGTGGCTACCACGCGCTTTCCTGCAGATTCTGCCTTGCGTTTTTCCAAAGAAGATGATTTTCAGGAATGGGGACACAGACTGAAAATTCATGGACTTGATTTAAGGCATATTCCGAGCGTAGAGATTTTTTGTAATTATATAGAGCAGAAATACGATCGACTGGATATTCTTATAAATAATGCCGCGCAAACAGTTCGTAGGCCCGCGGGATTTTATCAGCATTTGATGGCAAAAGAAGAAATGCCTATAAATTCTTTACCGCAGTTCGCTCAGGATTTATTGCAGGACCATAAAAAATGTCTTGAAGAGTTGCGCAGTTTTTCTTCGGGAGCTTCAAATAACAAGAACAATGCTCTTCCGGTTAGCTGGCACGGTCCCGAGCCAGGCATTGGCTTAAGAGCTTCTGCGAAACTTTCCCAGATTCCTTATAGTTTTGATAACAGCCTTTCTGTAAAGGAAGTTTTTCCCGAAGGAAAGCTCGATGCCGATTTGCAGCAGGTAGATCTCAGAAAAACCAATAGCTGGCGCCTTAAACTTGGCGAAATTCAAACCACCGAAATGGTTGAAGTTCAGCTGGTAAATTCGGTTGCTCCTTTCGTACTGTGCAATCGCCTTTCAGAAATGATGAAAAGAGAAAACACCGGTAAAAAACACATTATCAACGTTTCTGCGATGGAAGGAAAGTTCCATCGATTTAAAAAGGAAGATCGCCACCCGCATACTAATATGGCCAAAGCTGCTTTGAATATGCTTACACATACTTCCGCAGCCACTCTTGCCAAAGACGGAATTTATATGAATGCGGTAGACACCGGCTGGGTAACCGATGAAGATCCGGCTGAATTATCGAAAAAGAAAGCCGAAATTCACGATTTTCAACCGCCACTGGATATTGTAGACGGCGCAGCCAGAGTAATGGATCCTTTATTCGACGGAATTAACACCGGAAAACACTGGTGCGGAAAATTTCTGAAGGATTATTTCCCTATTGACTGGTAGGGGATAGAAGTTTTAAGCGCTATTTGAGCAGGGGCTTTAAAAGTCTCGGTGGCCAAAAGAAGAGTTGAAAAAATGTTCTTTTTACTTCTTCATCATAATTTATACTTATCACCACATCACATGGTCGCTTAATCACTTCGTCACATGATCACAGCGTCTCTTCGCCCCATGTTCACAACAAAATTCTTAACTTGCTTGGGAAAAACTCTTTCCTATGATCTATATTTTGTATGGCATTGCCGGAGTTGGCAAAACAACCATAGGCAAACTTCTTGCTGAAAAGTTGGAACTTCCTTTTTATGATGCCGATGATTTTCATCCGCAGTCGAATATCGAAAAGATGAAAAATGGCATTCCGCTTCAGGATGAAGACCGGG
>JBAVQO010000493.1:0-1622 GCA_049694135.1 Gillisia sp.
AGATAGAAGTAAATCAACAAGGTCAGGTTATAAAGGCTATTCCGGGAGTTAAAGGCACAACTAATAACGCTTCCTGTCTTACCGATCCAGCCCGAAGAGCTGCACTGGCCACAAAATTCAATAGCGATCCAAAAGCGCCTTCCAAACAAGTGGGGGTAATAATATACAACTTCAAATTAAGCGAATAAGTGTCTCAATATTCACAAACGCTGGAATGGATGTTCCGGCAGCTACCCATGTATCAGCGGGTGGGGCAATCGGCATTTAAAAAAGATCTCAGCAATACCCTTGCTTTCACAAAACATTTACATCATCCGGAAGCGACTTTTCCCTCGATTCATGTTGCGGGTACCAACGGTAAAGGTTCTGTGAGCCATATGCTGGCTTCGATATTGCAGGAAGCAGGCTATAAGGTGGGTTTATATACTTCGCCGCATTTAAAGGATTTTAGAGAAAGAATTAAAATAGACGGGAAAGAAATTCCGGAAGAAAACGTAGTGGAGTTTATTTCTTCGAACAAATCGTTTTTAGAGAATCAGCAACTCTCCTTTTTTGAAATGACCGTGGGAATGGCCTTTGATTATTTCAGAAAAGAAAAAGTGGATATTGCTGTTATTGAAGTGGGTTTGGGGGGAAGGTTAGATTCCACTAACATTATTACTCCGCTTCTTTCCGTAATCACAAATATAGGTTTAGACCACACCGCTCTTTTAGGGGACACGTTGGCCGAGATAGCTGAAGAAAAGGCTGGAATTATAAAAAAGAATGTGCCAGTGGTAATTGGGGAGAAACAACCTGAGACTGTAGAGGTTTTTAAAGAAGCAGCTCGAAAAAATTCTGCAGCCATCACATTCGCTTCTGAAGCTTTTCCCGTTTCTGAACTTGCTTCAGATTTAATGGGAACTTATCAGAAAAAGAACATACAGACGGTAATAACCGCCTTCGATAAATTGCCCAAAAATTGGGATATTTCTGAAGAAAATATTCAAAATGGTCTTTTAAAAGTTAAGGAGAATACCGGACTTCGGGGCAGATGGGAAATTCTTCAGCAGACTCCTAAAGTTATTTGTGACACGGCGCACAATGCAGAAGGACTGCTTTATGTAATGAAACAACTTCAGGAAGAAAGTTATTTGAACCTGCATATGGTCCTTGGTGTGGTGAACGACAAAGATCTTTCCCGAATTTTGCCTCTTTTTCCAAAAAAAGCTGTGTATTATTTTTGCAGACCTGATGTTCCTCGTGGGTTGGAGGCCGAAGTTCTTAAAACCCAGGCGGCTGATTTCGATCTGCACGGAGAAGTATATCTTTCTGTTAATGAGGCTTATGAAACCGCAAAAAAACAGGCTGGAGAGCAAGATATTATTTATATAGGAGGAAGTACTTTTACAGTTGCAGAAATAATTTAATTTTTTCAGTTTTTAGTTTGCGGAATTGAAAAACTACTTTATATTTGCATCCGCATTCAAGCAATAGCGGGCAATTAGCTCAGTTGGTTCAGAGCACCTCGTTTACACCGAGGGGGTCGGGGGTTCGAATCCCTCATTGCCCACAAAAGAAGGCTTCCTTAATGGAGGCCTTTTTTGATTGCAGAAGGGTGATTAGCTCAGCTGGTTCAGAGC
>JBAVQO010000494.1:0-1659 GCA_049694135.1 Gillisia sp.
TCTTATGTGGCATCTTGTTATTTGTGCCCCGGCAACACTCGTTCTAACGGAGAAAAAAATCCCGAGTATAAAGATCCTTTTGTTTTTAATAACGATTATCCGGCACTTTTACCCGATACTCCGGTAGAAGAGGTGGAAAATGAACTTTTAAAGGCTCAATCTGAAGCAGGAATTTGCCGGGTGGTATGCTTTTCTCCAGACCATTCCCTAACGCTTCCTTTAATGGCGGAAGAAGAGATTGTTAAAGTTGTAAATACCTGGCAGAAAGAATATAGGGAGCTGGGAGAAAAAGATTTTATAAATTATGTTCAGATCTTTGAAAATAAAGGAGCTATTATGGGGTGCAGCAATCCGCACCCTCACGGGCAAATCTGGTCGCAGAGTTCTATCCCCGGTGAGATTTTAAAGAAGTCAGATCACTTCAAACGGTATTGGGATAAAAATTCCAGGAGTTTACTTGAGGCTTACCTGGAACAGGAACTGGAACTGGAGGAACGCATCTTGCTGAAGAACGAACATTTTGTAGCGCTGGTTCCCTACTGGGCTGTTTGGCCTTATGAAGCTATGATTATTCCCAGAAAACATCATCAGCATATCGGGCAGCTTTCTTCGGAAGAAGAAAAAGCCTTTGCAGAGATCATTAAAAAACTATGTATAAAGTTTGATAATTTGTTTGAAACTTCTTTTCCCTATTCTTCCGGTATTCATCAGCAACCGACCGACGGAAAAGAGCATCCGGAATGGCATTTCCATATGAGTTTTTATCCGCCGTTATTGCGATCGAAAAGTGTAAAGAAATTTATGGTCGGGTATGAGATGTTTGCGAATCCGCAACGGGATATCACCGCAGAACAGGCGGCCGAAACCCTGCGAAATCTTTCTGAAGTTCATTACTCAAATAGTAAATAACGCCAAGATCACTATGATCTGCCGATTGATTAGAATTTTTAGAGTTCCAGCTTTCCGGAGAGTTCTTTTAAAGTGATTTCAGATTGTTTGGCCTCAAAAAGAGCATTGCTGTAGCGTACCTTCGCGTTGGTATAGTTCAGCTGCGCGGTTCTGAATTCAATAGTAGGAATGGTTCCAATCTTATACTTTTCCAGCGTAATGTCCAGGTTTTCTCTGGCGATTATTTCATTGCTTTTTTCCAATTCAATAAGTTTTAAATTGGTTAGATAGGTCTGATACGCCGTTTCCAGTTGAAATACAAGCGTCTCGTTTTGTTGGGAAATTAAAAGATCGGCATTTTCTATTCTAATTTTTGCAATTTTTTCATTTCTGTTTTGATTAAATCCGTCGAACAAATTCAGAGTTGCACTAAACCCATAATTAAAGCCATGGGAACTGGAATTTGTTGTAAATCCGAGGCTGGACTGGGACTGCCCGAAATTATATCCTGTATTGGCTACAATCGTAGGAAAACGATTGGCTTTTACTTCTTTCAGCTGTAATTCGTTTATTTTTTTATTGAGGATTCGCGCCTGCAAGTCCGGATTTTGCTGAGCTGCCAGGCTTTGAAGTTCCGGTAAAATCAATTTTTTATCTACCTGAATTTCATCTACAACTTTAAAATCGGTGTCTATTTCGCGGGCCAGAATTTCATTCAGCTGCTTTTTTGTATTCGTTAACAGTTCTTTTTGCCGTAGATAAGTAGATTGA
>JBAVQO010000495.1:0-1987 GCA_049694135.1 Gillisia sp.
CGGTTACGGTTACCGCAAGTTGCGGGAGTAAGGAAGCGAACTTGTCGGCTTAGTTGTTTTCTTTCTTGGTTTCTAAAATTAATCTTTTTCCGGATTACCCGTTATTTGCGGTGAACCGATGTTGGGGCCAGTGTTATTTCCACCATTCAAAATTATCCGCCACAATAATTTCATTTTTTTGAATATGATGAGTGGTTTTCATTGGAATAGTTCGAAATTCTAGGTTATACTTTTTAACTAATTCCCTAATTTCCTGCGTATCGTCATATGTCAACATATATTTACCTTTGATTTCAGATGTTAACTTAAAAAGTTTATCGTGATCTATGGAATAATGTGTGTATAAACGTTTTCCCGCTTTAGTGTAAGGAGGATCTATAAAGAAAAAACAATTTTTGTCATTCTTATATTTCTCAATATTGTCAAATGCATCTTCTTTTTTAAAATGAAGTTTTTTCTTTATATGACTTATAGCCATTATCCGATCGTGTAATGTCTTAGGATACCAACGGGATTTTATTCCCTTTCCTTTTTCACCATTTTTAATTAGTCCGGCACCTTTTGTGATAATTCCACCGTGAAAAATTCTATTTTTTAAAATAGTAGAAAAGGCTTTTTCTTTTAAGGATTTATTCTCCTTTTGAAGAATTTTATTTGCATTTTCTGGAGTTAAATCAAAATGAAAAATCTCTTTAGCTAACCATTCATTATCCTGGTTAACTATGATTTCCCAAACTGCAGCTACTTCGTCGTCAATTTCTACCATCTCTACTTCTGTAGCTAGGTTTTCAAATGCTGCAGTTAAACTTACTATTCCACCACCAACAAAAGGCTCAATTAATTTTTTAGGATTGTTTTCTTGTTTTAACCAATTTCTAACTACTGGTATTAACCAGGTTTTTCCACCTGGATAACGAAAAGGACTTCTTTGAGGTACGGATGCGACGTTAACGACTTTTGATTTTTGACGCTTTACATCTTCTTTCCCAAAAATTGAATATTGCTCTCCCATTTTATTCGTTTATTACAATATCAGAAAGGGAAGGGGCATCAGGTGGATTTTTATCCAAATGATCATCTAATCGATTTTGAAGAATATTTATAAAATCTTCCACATTTCCAGGTTCAGGAGTGGTGATTTTTAAAAGTGCAGGTTCAAATTTAGTGTAAATGGTTTCTACTAAAGCTAAATTATATTTTTCCTCTTTTTTATTGTATTCCAGGTCATATAGAAACCAAGCAATATCAGCATCAGATTCTGATGTTACTGGTAGTTCTGGCAAGGTGTCAAAGAATGATTTTTGTAATGCGACAGATTGCTTTTTTTTCCAAGTTTGAAATATTCCTCCTTTATATAACATTTGAGGAATTAATCTTTTTCGGGAAGATGAAAGATAATCTGGCTTTGGGTAGTTATATCCTTTTGGCCATTCAAAATTCTTTGAACGCTCTTTCATATAAGCCTCAAACGGATTTCTTAAATTACCCGAAATATATACTCCTTGTACTTCTAAAGAGGCAAAATTTGTTAGTTGTCCATTATCATCATATTCAACAATTACAAAATCTATATTTCCCGCAGATTGACCGTTTTTATCGGTGAGTCTTATTTCAGAAAGAGAAGTCCAATTTGACGTAGAACCAAATGCAAAATTGGCAGCATTTTCCACTATAATCCAATCTTCTCTAAATCGTATAGGACAAGTTATAACTGCATTATCTCCGTGGTTCACACTACAAACTCCTAAAGGATTTTTTGCTTTGTCTTTAGTGCAATTTGGGACTTTATTGTTGTAGGGACACAACTTTTTATTTCTATATCTTTCTGATTTTTGATCATTATTTGTTATAGGAAATCCGAAAATTTCCGCTAGAGGACTTTTTTCTTTATAGTTTTCTGCCATACTTCAAAAATACTGAATTCAATTTTGTAAATTCTAATTGAACTCCAATTTTTCTTTAACATTGGCCCCAACATGTTATATCC
>JBAVQO010000496.1:0-1934 GCA_049694135.1 Gillisia sp.
ATTAGTTATTGTAAATAAAATAATCCATCGGTCTTACAAAACCGGATGTTTCTTTTGAGATATTTAGCGCTTCGTCTTCTACGGATTCTGTTATCTTTTCAATTATGGAGGCAAATATTTTAGGAGATATATTACGGTAATCATTCAGAGCTGCCCGACTGGCTTTTGCAATTATATCGGCCGGATACTTTAATGCAATACTTAAAATGCCCTGAGCTTTTCTCATATTTATGAAAGCATGCGGGGAAAGTATTTTGGTTATCAGTTCACCAAATTCCGGGCATATTGATTCGGCATTTTTTCTTACTGCATAAGGTAATCCTTTGTTCATTGCTGCCTGCATGTTTTCGGGGAAGTCGGTTAAGTCGGTCTGACGGTAACCATTCGGTATAGTGTGCTCTTTAACTAGTTTCTCTTCATAAAATATCGATACAAGGTTTGCAGTTACCTTTACCCATACTTTTTTTCCGACATATTGATGAGGAACAGAATAAGCTTTTTTCTGAACCTGTATAAAATGATCCGGATGGACGACAGCTTCTTTCCAGTAAGCAGCTTCAAAAGGCTCTATCGGAAGAGGTTGAAGATCGGGTTTTTCCGATTGGATAAATTCTTCATAAGGCTTCAGTCCGGTGGTGCCGTGGTTACGCTGTCCGTAGTTATTGATGAGCCAATCAAGGATTGCTTTGTTTGCTTCTGCAATAGTGATGTTATTATTAACTGCTTTAAGCTTTCTGAAGTATTCTCTTATTGTTTGAACATCTCTTTCAACAATGGGTTTATCTTTTGGAGTAGCTACTCGGCATGGGTTTAGGAAGCATTCATAATATTCGGCTAGTTCCGCATAGGCTTTATTTATTATTGGGTTGTAAAGATCCGGTTTAATTACCCCCGATTTTAGATTATCAAGATAGATTACCTTCGATGTTCCACCGAAAAAGTTAAACATCTTTACATGAGACTGCACAAAGCTCTGCTGATTCTGAGAGTAAACAAACTCAACAAACTTGAATCTACTGCTGGAGAGTGTTCCTATGAATGCATAAACAGTTCTGTTCTTCTTTGTAAACGGATCATATATCAAACCCATTTTACCATAGTCAATCTGTATTTGTTCTGCCGGTTCAAACTCCAGACGGCAAGTTGTTTTATCATTATAAATCGAGAACTTATTGTCCCGGACAAAACGCTTAAAACTGCTGTAACTTATTTTTCCTTCTAATCCGTGTTTTTCTACAATAACTTCAAATGCAGTTTTCGCTTTAATTTTGTTCTCTTTATTTGTAATTAGCTCTTTGATTTCCTGTTTATATTCGTCGAGATTTTTTCTTGTTATAGAGGGCCTGCCTGATATTTTGGGAATTATTTTTGGAAGCACCGAAAGTATCTTTTCTCTATCATAACCGGTTATTCCTTCTTTCTGAATTTCTTGTATGTATTTTCTTATTGTTTTTCGATCTATGCCTGATAGTTGAGATATTTGACTAATATTTTGAGAATCGAAATAACGTCTGATAACCTCAAGAATTTCCATATTGATTATCCTTCTATAGGCCATTTTCACTCCGTTTATATTTAATTATGAACAGAAAAAATGGAGTAAAATATTTTAATTAACTACTCTACTAAAGGAATTTTTAAGTGGGGAATCTTTTTGGCCCTAAGCTATTTTAACTGGGGAATGCTTTTGGCCCTGACTGAGGAATCTTTTTGACCCTAAGCTATTTTAACTGGGGAATACTTTTGGCCCCTGACATTTGGAGGAATATACCGGGCGGTAAACACAGCGGACGCGAATGATAAATATAAGTTTACAGAAAAAGAGCGTGATAAAGAGACGGATTATGATTATTTTGGCGCAAGGTATTATGATAGCGATTTAGGCAGGTGGCTTAGGGTTGATCCGCTGGCGGATAAATATGCGGGGTGGAGCC
>JBAVQO010000497.1:0-1668 GCA_049694135.1 Gillisia sp.
CTCATGCTGCTGTGGAAAACATGACAGATGTGTTGCGATCTATGCAGGATTTCCCGGAAACCATCAGGATAACCAAAGACATTAAAAAAGAGGAAATAGCAGGCAACATAGTGATAGCTCCACCCAGTGCCCATGGCAGTCCCTGGATTCGCAAAATGGTGCCGTATGTGACCGCTGCGGCAAGCGGCTGGATGACCTTTCGCGGAGCGAGAAGAAGACGGGCAATCGATAAAGGATTTGTGCTTTCCGACCATTGCGACTGGCAACAGTTACTTACTGCAATAAAAGACACCGGCTGTGAAAAAGTGATTTGTACCCACGGGTACACAGATATTTTTTGCAGGTTTTTAGCCGAACAGGGTTACGATGCGCGAACTGCCGAAACTCAATATGAAGGTGAAACAGGAGACCTGGAAGCCAGGTCTGAAATATCAAGTGTTGAATAAAATATAGCTCATGCCATCTACAGTTTTTTATACCGAATTAAAAATACTCCCGATTTTAGGGAGAGAACCGGGGGAGAAGCTATGAGAAGTTTTGCCCAACTCATAAAGAAACTGGACAGCACCAATAAGACGACCTTAAAGGTCGAGGCGCTTACTTCTTATTTTAAGTCGGCAGCAGATAAAGACAAGGTGTGGGCGATCGCAATTCTTTCGCATCGTCGTCCGCCGCGACCTGTAAACACTACCCTACTAAGAGAGTGGGCTTCAGAACTGGCGAAGATTCCGCTTTGGTTGTTCGAAGAATCCTATCATATTGTTGGAGATCTGGCAGAGACTATCGCACTTGTGATTCCAAATTCGCAAGAGCATTCAGAAAAGAGCCTGAACCAGTTTCTGAAAGAAATGATAGAATTAAAAAAGAAATCAGAAGAAGAGAAAAAGGAATATTTACACCAAAACTGGCTCGAATTAAATTATTATGAACGTTTTGTGTTTACCAAGCTCATCACCGGTAGTTTTCGTATTGGGGTAAGCCAGAAACTTATGACACGTGCCCTTTCTAAAGCTACAGGGATCGATGAGGATGTACTTGCCTACAAGCTCATGGGAAACTGGGAGCCACAGAAAACCAGTTTCACAAAATTGATTTTAGAAGAAAATGAAGAAGATTTTCTTTCTAAACCTTATCCGTTTTACCTCGCCTATGCCATAGAAAATGAGGTTCATGAGCTGGGCGATGTAGAAAACTGGAGTGCCGAACACAAATGGGATGGCATTCGTTCCCAGGTAATCATCAGGAATAATGAACTTTTCGTATGGAGCCGTGGCGAAGAATTGGTGACCGATAAATATCCCGAATTTCAGGACTTTGTGGGGGTTATTCCAAACGGAACCGTGCTGGATGGAGAAATTTTGCCTTTTCCTGAGGGAGAAATAGGAAGTTTTAACGATCTGCAAACCCGGATTGGGCGTAAGAACATTTCAAAAGCCCTGCTGAAAAAAACGCCCGTTATTTTGAAAGCCTATGATTTATTAGAGTGGAAAGGCGAAGACATCAGGAATAAATCTTTTAAAGAACGCCGGAGAATCCTGGAAAAATTATTTGCCGATGTAGCAGAAGAAGAAGAAGTTCCTTTTCATCTTTCCGAAAAAATATCTTTCACCTCCTGGAGCCAGGTAGCCGAAGAACGGGAACGGGCACGCGAAGAGAAATCGGAAGGAC
>JBAVQO010000498.1:0-1907 GCA_049694135.1 Gillisia sp.
AGATAAAGAAGGAAGATTATTAGATATATTTAATTCAATAAAAAGCCTGAATATTCTTAAACTTTTGAATGAATCATAATCACTACGGCCAACAACGGTTCATCGCCAATAGACGGCACCGTTAGAAAGAAAATAATTAACTTGACCAACAAACCAATACTAAGGCGACAAGGCCGCGTCCCTTACTCCGCCAACTGGCGATAACCGAAACCGTTGGCAACAAGCTGAAAATTGAACTAAACAATGAAATTTAGAAAAGCAACCGAAAAAGATGTTTCCATAATTGTGGAAATGATTGCTGATGATGAACTTGGGAAAAAGAGAGAAAGTTTTCAAATCCCTTTACCGAAAAAATATTTAAAAGCCTTTGAGAAAATAAACTCTGACGAAAATCAAGAACTAATTGTTGTCGAAAATGAAAACTCTGAAATTATTGGAACTTTACAGCTGTCATTTATTCAATATCTGACTTATCAAGGAGGAATTAGAGCGCAAATAGAAGCTGTAAGAATTAGAAAGGATAAAAGAGGACTCGGAATTGGAAAAACTATTTTTGAATGGGCTATAAATAGAGCGAAAGAACGGAATGCTCATTTGTTACAATTAACCACTGATAAAAGAAGACCAAAAGCAATTAAATTTTACGAAGATTTGGGATTTAAAGCAACCCACGAAGGAATGAAAATACACTTTGATTAAAAAAGCCAGTTGCCAACAACGCATATCGCAAATAGGCGGTAATATTTTAAAGAAAATAATTAACTTGATCCAATAAATTAAATCTCTAAGCCGACAAATTCGCGTCCCCTACTCCGCCAACTTGCGTTATACGAGACAGTTGTACAACATTTTATTTGAAGCTATGAAATCGTCATTATGAAGCAAAAGAAAGAATTTTTAAACAGAATAAAGCTATCCTTTAAAATTATTTGCTATTCTGGAATTGTAATATTTT
This sequence comes from Gillisia sp., assembly GCA_049694135.1. GTDB lineage: Bacteria > Bacteroidota > Bacteroidia > Flavobacteriales > Flavobacteriaceae > Gillisia. Next base: position 956 of record JBAVQO010000498.1, read on the forward strand.
TTGGTAGTTGTAACAATGATGACGTTAGCACTACTCCTGATTGTGGTTGTGAATCTGAAACACTTGTCACAAATCCTGAAACAGCAAATTTGAGTGGGAAATTGTTTTATAAAAACGATTCTTCAGGGAATAATTTTAATAATAAAAAGTATTGGATAGTTTATATTGAAGATAATTGCGCAAATTGTATTCACAGTCTAATTGTTTGTAACGAAAATATATTGGATTCTATCCCCAACATTCCAACTTTTACAAACATCAATGATATTATTGGAAGTGCTAATGAACTAAATAAGGCAATCGACATAAAATTTTCTGGAGAATTAAAAACCATATGTAATCCGATATTTGCTCCAGCAGATTACACCTATAATAACATAACTTTAATTTCAATCGAACAACAATGAAAAGAACTTTAATACCGAATTTTGACCTTTCTGACTTTGATTTTAGCCCTTTAATAAAACAATTGATGAAAAGACGACAGGTAATATAGAAAATGATACTATACAAAAATTTAAACTTGCAGTTCATATAATTAAGTTTGAACCAAAATATGAATGGATCATAGGAAAAGGAAAACCAACTAAATTAACCTAGGCAGAATTATAACGGATAAAAAATATTTAAAAAAAGCTGTCGTGGAAAACAATAAAAGACAAGAGAGTTATTTGGAAAAACATAATGAAAAAAATCCAAAAAATAAATGGAAAGAAACAGGGTAATCTAAGGAAGAGAACCGCCACGATCTCAAAAATCAATGGATCTGCGTAACTATAAAACGTTGTACAACAACGGTTATCATAAATAACGGGTAGCTTTTCAAAGAAAATAATTAAATTAACCAAGAATTAAAGTCTAAGCCGACAAGTTCGCATCCCTACTCCCGCAACTTGTGTTAACCGAGACCGTTATATGGCATTTTTAAAATGATCCCTGAGTTCAATAACTT
>JBAVQO010000499.1:0-3870 GCA_049694135.1 Gillisia sp.
AAAGGAGCCTTCGATCTCGAGCTTTTCCGGAAGATTTATTCCGTAGGCCGCCTTAAACCAAAGATGGTTGGTGTTTAAAATACTGATATAGGCGACAGGCACTTTGCAAATAGAGGCGGCTAAAAAAGTGATTTGATCGTAATCATTATCCTGTGCCGGTTCTAGTAAGTTATAACTGGCAAGAATGGCTTTTCGGGAATTGTGATTTGAAGTAATTTGATATTCCATATAAAAGCTGTAAAAATGAGATAGTTGGCCTTCCCAATAATAGGAAATTTTTCGCTTGAAAAATTCCAAAAGGGTTAATTTTCTCTCAACAATTCTTTTTTATGCTAAATTTAAAGGTCGTTCCTTTTTTTACTTGCGATTCTACTGAAATTTCGCCCTCGAAAGATTCAATTAATTTTTTTACTGTTGAAAGGCCTATTCCATTTCCTTTATTCCCGTTTCTATCGGTATCCGCGACTACTGTAAAGAGTTCAAAAATGGTATCCTGTTTATCTTTGGGAATACCCATTCCGTTATCTTTTATAGAAAAGTAATAGAAATCATTGTCTGAGTGGCATTCAATATCAATTATCGTTTTGTCTTTATCGCTGTACTTCAAGGCGTTTCCCAAGAGGTTCATGAAAATTTGCTCAAGCGCCGCACGGTTGCAGTTTACCTGCATCTTGGTCTCTGGGAGATTTATTTCGCAATCATAATTAATGTTCAGCAAATCCAGAATTTGTTCTAAAAGTTCCTCAATATCGAATTTTTCATGATCAGATTCTTTAAGAGAATCACTTTCATAATGTTCCAGGATACCGGTAATATAATTGCTGAGTTTATAGGAGGAATGTTTTAGATATTCCAGGTATTCCTTGCCGTCTTCGTCTAATTTTTCAGAATATTTGGCCTTTAGAAGATCGGCCGTTAAAATGATGTTGGCCAGGGGCATTTTCATATCATGGCTTACCGTGCTGGCAAAATTCTTTAACTGCGTATTCTTGAATTTTAATTGAGTTCTTATTTCTTCCAGCTGTTCGTTATATCGGCGCAATTCAAACAGGCTTTCTACCTGTTTTGCCAGCGAGAGCAAGGCTGCCTTTTGGGTCTTATTCAGTTTGTTAGGTTTGGTATCAAGAACGCACAAGGTTCCAAGAACGGCCCCTTTTGAAGTCCTTAAAGGCATTCCTGCATAATAAAGAAGGGGCGGCTCTCCATGCGTATATGGATTGTCTGCAAAACGTACATCTTTGCGGGTATCTTCAACTTCCATGAGCTTCTCGGGAGTCAAAATCGCATGAGAACAATGGGAAATATCGCGGGCTCCCTCGCAAACATCTGTTCCAACACGTGATTTCAGATACTGTTTCTCCTGGCCGATAAGGCTGATTAAGGCAATAGGAGTCTTGCAAATAAAAGAAGCGAGTTGAGTAATATTGTCAAAACTTTCTTCTGCTTCGCTGTTGAATAACCGAAGATTTCTTAATTCGCGTAATCGAAGATCTTCATCGATTGGTGCAGGAGCAATTTTCATAGCAGAATTTTAACCGAATCTCTCTTAAATTCAGTGGATTTCAATAAATTACTCTCAAAGGTAGTGAATAAAAGTATTACTTAAGAAAATGTTAATATTTTTGTTGCCAGCACTTTTTTAGTCCTTCTGAAGACAAAAAAAGGGATTATTTTATCGGGATTTAAAGTCGTGATTCTAACTTTGCTACCAAAAACAGGGAATAAAAAATGAACATTACAAACCCAGACTTAAAAGAGTTCTTGGAGGAAAAGGTGAATCTTTACAACACCCCCAAATTTATAGAAACCGATCCTATTTCCATTCCTCATCGTTTTTCAGAAAAAGAGGAAATAGAAATTGCGGGATTTTTAGCTGCGACTATCGCCTGGGGAATTAGAAAGAGCATTCTTAATAATGCACATAAAATGATGGACTTTATGGGTAATTCTCCTTACGATTTTGTGCTGAATCATAAAGAAAAACATTTAATACCTCTTCAGGATTTTGTACACAGAACCTTTAACGCTAAAGATTTTCGCGGTTTTATAAAAGGTCTTTTCCATATTTATACGCAATATTCTGGGATAGAAAATGTTTTCTGGAAATATCAGGAACCCGATACTCTTCAGCCGGCAATTTCCAAATTTAAGGAATTATTTTTTGAAGCAGAACATCTGCCCCGAACTCAGAAGCATATCAGCGATCCTTTAAAAGGATCTTCAGCAAAAAGAATAAATATGTTCCTGCGCTGGATGGTGAGAAACGACCAGGCAGGGGTAGATTTTGGAATATGGAAAACTATACCTGCGAGTATTTTGTCCTGCCCATTGGATGTACATTCGGGAAATGTAGCACGGAAATTGGGGTTATTGCATAGAAAACAGAATGATGCAAAGGCAGTTAAGGAACTGGATATCGCACTGCGAAAAATGGATCCCATGGATCCTGTAAAATATGATTTTGCTTTATTCGGTCTGGGCGTTTTCGAGAAATTTTAGACAAAAAAAAAGTTGATCCAAAAATTCTGAATCAACTTCTTAAGTATCTCCTAAAGATTATTGTTTTATAAACTGAGCGTCTACAACCATTCTCACTTTATCTGAAACCACGATCTTACCTGCTTCGGTCATTCCATTCCAGGTAAGATTAAATTCTTTCCGGTTGATGTCTCCAGTGATCTCAAAACCTGCCTTGGTCTGTCCATAAGGATCTTCCACACGGCCATTGTACTCCACATTCAGCGTCACTGGTTTGGTAACGTCCCGTATAGTCAAATTTCCTTTTAATTTTTCCCCGTCAAAAGAGGTGGATGTAAAAGTTAGTTTCGGAAATTTTTCGGCGTTAAAGAAATCATCAGATTTTAGGTGGTTATCTCTATCTTTATTTTTGGTATTTACCGAATCTACATCTAGTGAAAAATTGAATTCAGCATCTTCAAAATTCTCTTTTTCAGATTTTATCGTTCCTTCAAACTTTTCAAATTCTCCTGAAACAGTAGAGATCATCATATGTTTTACTTTGAAGGTAACGTTGGAGTGCGATGCGTCGATTTTCCAGATTGATTTTTCGTTTGCCATTTTTTTCTTTTTAATTGTTATTAATACATTTTATTTCACTCAACTGAGGCTCATAGGAATTTCCATAAGAAGGAGTTTGGCTTCGGAAGCAGCAGTAATGTCTACCGTTTGAGTATCCCAAATTCCTAACCCGTCTCTTTTGTGCAACAGCTGCCCATCGATCTTTACTTCCCCTTCCAGGATAAAAGCATAAACGCCATTTTCAGCCCGGTGAAGGTTGTATTCTGTGGTAATATCCTTGTCCAGGTCTCCCATGTAAAACCAGGCATCCTGATTTACCCAGACGCCAGCTTCGCTGGAATTAGGAGATAAAACCTGGTACAACTCGTTTTTCTTTTTTATGTCCCTTAGAGAAACCTGATCGTAACGAGGTGCAAGATTCTTTTTATTGGGAAAAAGCCATATTTGAAGAAATCTTACTTCTTTATCGGGATTTTTATTATACTCGGAATGAAGAATTCCCGTACCGGCACTCAAAACCTGAATATCTCCTTCTTTGATAACCGTTTTGTTGCCCATATTATCGCTATGCTCCAGATCGCCTTCCAGCGGAATGGAAACAATTTCCATATTGTCGTGCGGGTGAGTTCCAAATCCTTTGCCCCCGCTTACCACATCGTCGTTCAGAACTCTTAATACCCCAAAATTCATTCTTTCGGGATTATGATAGTTCGCAAAACTGAAACTATGATGGCTGTCTAACCAGCCATGATTCGCGTGACCTCTGGTGTTTGCTTTGTGCAGTATAGTTTTCATGATATTCCTTTCTTTTACAAAAAGGTGTTGTACCTT
>JBAVQO010000500.1:0-2165 GCA_049694135.1 Gillisia sp.
GAGGTAGAAGCCAAGAAAGTGGGACTGAACTATGTAGATCTTGACGGAAACGTGGGATGTATGGTAAACGGTGCCGGCCTTGCAATGGCCACGATGGACCTTATAAAACAAGCCGGAGGGGAACCTGCCAACTTTCTGGATGTTGGAGGAACTGCCGATGCAAAAAGAGTAGAAGAAGCCTTCCGACTTATTTTAAAAGATAAAAATGTAAAAGCCATTCTTATCAATATTTTTGGTGGAATTGTTCGTTGTGACCGTGTGGCACAGGGAATTGTAGATGCCTATAAAAATATGGGCGATGCGATTAAAGTGCCTATTATTGTTCGTCTACAGGGAACCAACGCAGATATCGCGAAGGAATTAATCGATAACAGCGGACTCGCAGTAGAAAGTGCTACCGAGTTTCAGGAAGCTGCAGATAAAGTACAGAAAGTACTTTCTTAGATAAAAATATATATTTTCTAAAAACCCTTCAGAATTTCTTCTGAAGGGTTTTTTATGTCTGGTCACGCTGAGCCTGTCGAAGCGTGGTAGCTTGAAAATTGAAAATTCAACCTTGAATCTTAAATCTGAAACCTTGAATTTTCGATTTTAAAGATGTAACCCGCATTCGGTTTTGGGATGATTGTTCCACCTGCCGCTGCGATCTTCTCCGGCAACCGTACAATGAGTGCATCCAATGGAATGATATCCCTTTGCCACTAATGGATGAAAGGAAAGGTTATGTTCTGCAATATATTGGTCGCGTTCTTCTTTGGAAATATCGAGCAACGGATAGAATTTTAAAATATCGCCACGATTTTCAAAGATATCCAGGCTTGCCCGATGGTCGCTTTGCCATTCCATGAGCCCTGAAACCCAGACGGTGTATTTACTTTTTATAATTTCTAAAGGCTTCACCTTATTGATGGAACAACAGAAATCGGGATTTTTCTTCCAGGTTTCATCCCTGGAAGTAAATTCGTGCTCTTCCTGAAGCGCCTTTACAGAGAGAACGTTTATTCCGTATAATTGGGTAAGCCTCTTTTTATATTCCAGGGTTTCGGGGAAATGATAGCCGGTATCTATAAAATAGATGGGTTGTTGTTTGTTAATTTCAGAAAATAACTTCAGTAAAAAAGCAGACGTGGCCGCGAAAGAACTGGTGAGCATAATCTCCGGCATCTCGAAGTCCTGGTAGAGAGTTTCAATTCTCCTTTTTGCAGAAAGTTTTCGGTATTTTTGATTAAGCAGCAGCACTTCTTTTTCAGAAACCGCTCTTTTTTCGGTAATTATCTCCATAAATATTGAGGCTATTCCTGGGATTTCTTTTTCGGCATCGGTCCCCGAAGGTGAATAACGAGACCGTTAAGAAAATTTCTTAGAAATTGGTCGCCGCATTCCATATATTTCGGGTGATCTTCTTTTCTGAAAATCGCGCCCAATTCACTTTTTGTAACCTTAAAATCTACCAGTGCACAAATTGCCACAATATCATCATCCCGCAGTTTTAAAGCTACCCGTAGTTTTTTAAAAATATCGTTATTGCTCAATGCCATTTGGCAAAAGTAAGAATTAAAATATTTACGGCATAGCTGTAAAGCTAAATTCAGTGCGGGATTGCACAATTTTTAATCGGAAGGGAAATAATTTTTACTTTTCACAAAAATGGTTTTCTTTAGCAGGTCTAAAATTGAAATTTCTATGACTACCTCCGGTCCGGCTCCTGAAAAATTGCATTTACACACTCTCACCAATAAAAATGGAATAATCCTGAAAATCTTAAATTTCGGCGCAACCATCTACAGCCTTGAAATTCCTGATAAGGACGGAAAGTTGAGAAACGTAGTAGTAACTCCCAAACATCTTAAAGATTTCACTTCAGAAGAATATTTGGAACAAAACCCCTGTTTTGGTGCCTCGGTGGGCAGATATGCAGGAAGAATCACCGAAGGAAAATTTCTGCTGAACGGAAAACTCTATCAGCTGTATGAAAAAAACGGCGTTCACCTCCACGGCGGATTTCGGGGCTTTCAGTATAGATTATGGAAGGTAATTGAAACGAACAGCGACACGAACTCTATCAGCCTTTCTTACTTTTCTGAAGATGGCGAAGAAGATTATCCGGGAAATCTTGCAGTAACGGTTACTTATACTCTTACCGAAGAAAATGAACTTCAAATTTC
>JBAVQO010000501.1:0-4894 GCA_049694135.1 Gillisia sp.
GTAATTCCTGCCGATAAAGCAGGTCCGGTTCCATTGCCGGTACCAAAATCTTCATGAAAAATAGGATCTCCCTTACTTCCTGTACAAAAACCCAATTGTGCCCAGGTAGGGCTGGTTCCTAAAGAAATAAGCAAAAACAATAGAGGCTTAATTTTCATGAACGGAAATTTTTCCACGAAACCTATTCTGAAAAAAAAGAACTATCAGAAAGACAAATACATGAAGATGAATCATAAAAGAAAAATATTATCACAAAATTAACTTTTTTAACAGGGAAATTGACGCCGGGAAGTTTAAATTTCTTTGTCGAGATAAAACCTTACGAACTTGGTCTCATTTCGGGTCTCAAAGTTCAACTATAGATCATCAAAAAAAAATAAAATCATGAAAACCATATTACTTTCTTCGCGTCCACAAGGAAAACCTTCATTAAATGATTTCCAATTTAAGGAAGAGGAAAAACCTGTCCCTTCTGAAGGAGAAATTCTTTTGAAAACCATCTACGTTTCTGTAGACCCTTATTTAAGAGGAAGAATGCGAGATGAACCTTCTTACATCGAGCCGTTTCAGTTAAACGAACCCATGGAATCGGCTATTATTGCTGAAGTTATAGATAGCAAGAATTCCAATTTCAGTAAAGGGGAATTTGTGAGTGGAATGCTTAAATGGAAGGAGTTTCAGACTTCCACGGGGAAAGGGCTGAATAAAGTCCATAAAGACACCGCCCCTCTTTCAGCATTTCTGGGAATTCTGGGGCTTACGGGTATTACCGCATATCTGGGGCTGGAAAAAATAGGAAAATTAAAACAGGGAGAAACACTTTTGGTATCTGCAGCAGCAGGTGCAGTAGGAAGCGTCGTTGGCCAGATTGGGAAAATTAAAGGTTGCAGAGTGGTAGGAATTGCAGGAAGCGATGAAAAAATAAATCGGTTGAAGGAGAAATTCCATTTCGACGCAGGAATAAATTACAAAACCACTCCAGATCTCAACAAAGATCTGGCGAACGCCTGTCCGCAAGGAATAGATGTATATTTTGATAATGTTGGCGGAGAAATCCTGGATGCAGCCATGCTCAATATGAATAAATTCGGGCGGATAATTAATTGTGGCGCCATTTCTATTTACAATGCAAAGGAAACTCCTACCGGACCAAGGCACGAAGGACTTCTTATAAAAAACAGTCTTTTAATGCAGGGATTTACGGTACGGGATTTTATTAAAGATTTCGGCCCGGCGATAAACCAGCTGGCTTCCTGGTTAAAAGAAGGTAAACTCACCTATTCTGAAACCGTTGTGGAAGGCTTTGATAATATTCCGCAGGCATTTTTAGATCTGTTCGAGGGGAAAAACAAAGGTAAAATGGTGGTTAAAGTTTAATGCCAAATAGAGTTTCCGTGCATTTTATTCCAGACACTTCCTTCGTTTTTATTGAGAAGCCTGGAGGGACTTAGGATCACGAATCTAATCTCTCCTTCGGGGATTTCATATGCATTTTCGAAGGTAAGCACGATTTCGTTTCCCTCTATTTTATATGTTCCATTCCATACAATATCCGTAAGCATGATATGCGCTTCATGATCATTGATAAAGTCGAGCTGTTGGTGACAGTTTATAAAAAAATCCGGATCGGTTTGTGCAGCCATACACTCATTTTCTGTAGGATACAAAAGATGAATAAAGGTGGTATTTTGAAACCTTTTTCTGTTTCCAGGATTCTCCGATTTTCCGCAGGATAGCAGAATAAAGAAAACGCACCCCAAAAGTACTGTTGTTTTCATAGCATACGAGATTAAATTAAAAAACTTACGGGGAGAATTTATTGGGAATCAATAAACTAAGTGATATAAATTTACAAAAATAGTACACAGACTTACAGGGTACACATAAAATTATTTTTAACTCATTTCAGAAAAATTTCAAAAATAACCAGACCACCAGGGCAATCCAGAACAAGATTATAAAGCCCCCAATCCACCAGTTTTTTTTAGTAGCCAATGGCTTTTTAGCTGCTTTTTTTCTGCATTCTTCCAATACTTCGGAAGGGACAAGTTTTATGGCCAAAAAAATGAGAAGCGGTAAAATAATTAAGTCATCTAAAATTCCAAGTACAGGAATAAAATCAGGAATTAAATCTATTGGACTAAGTGCATACGAAACGGCCAGGAGGATTAACGCTTTGGCATACCAGGGTACTTCAGGGAAAGAAAGGGCCACCCTCAGGACGTTTAATTCCTGTTTGATTTTTCCTGCTTTTTTCTTTAAAGATTCGAACATTTATTAAGCCTCTAAAAAGGGAAAATCAACACGTGCAATTCATAGGGAAACTTTGCAAAAAAAAAGCTGAACCCGGGGTTCAGCTTTTTGATGAGGTATTAGAGTTGGTTTTTCCCCTTTTTCAGTTAAATACTATTTTTGAGGAGGTTGTGAAGGTCGAACCTCTATTTTGCTGGGCAACGTACGCGGATTCATTTTTAAAAGATCAACCACCAATTCGCCAATGTCTTCTTTCTGAATTTTCCACGCATCCTCCTCGTTGGGAGTATGATCGTTAAAATGAGTGGCGACCGAGCCTGGCATGATGGTGCTCACTTTTATTCCGGCATTCCGAAGATCCAGCATCACTGCCTGGGTAAAACCGGTAAGGCCGAATTTACTTGCATTGTACGCCGAGCCACCTCCAAAGAAATTTGTTCCCGCGAGGCTTGAGATAGTAATAATATATCCTTTAGATTTTTTAAGACCTTCCAGAGAAGATTTTATACTGTAAAACACTCCGCTCAAGTTTGTATCTATGGTTTCCTGCCATTGCTGTGGCGAAAGTTCTTCTATAGAACCAAAATGGCCAATCCCGGCATTGGCAACTAAAACGTCCAGCTGCCCCCATTTATCCATTACCTTCTGTACTGCCTTTTGCTGACTCTCGAATTTTCGAACATCGGCTTCCACGCCCAGTACTTCACCTTTGCCTTTTTCAGACAGTTTTTTCGCCGCTTCATCGGCAGAATGCTGACTCCGGCTGGTAATTGCTACTCTCATTCCCAATGCCAATAAAGACTCTGCGACGCCATAACCTATACCTTTACTTCCACCGGTAATAAATGCGACTTTTGATTTTAATGAATCCATTCTTTTTCTCTTTTTTGATTTTTTTAAATCTACTAAACATCAATGGCCTTTAGAAATTTTTTCTGGTAATAAATTGTTAAGAAGGTGGTTTCCAATTACATTGATATTCGTATTTCTTCACCAGAAAATTTTCAGAAAAATCTGTAAAAAAATACTTCAAAAATCTTTAAAGCAGTAACTTTGCTCCAGACAAAAAGGAAGTATAACCGTAAAAAGAATTAACGTTGAAAAATCCGAAAGCTCAAAAGTTGCTAAACAAAATTCACAGGGATTTGAACCAGGACGGACTGGATATTGAAAGAATGGTAAGAGATTTGAAGGATTTGCGTCCTTTTGCCATCGAAGAAGAAAATCCCTTGCTTACCAAAGTTATACGCCTTACCTACGAACATTTAGCAAACTATAACACTTTCGACATTGCTATTCCCGAGGATGAACCCTTAGACGACGAGGAAGAAATTTCTTCAGAATCCACCACCACACCAGAAGAAAGTCTGGATTACCTGCTTTCGCTTATGGATGATACCACTATAAAAAACAATATCAGTGATCTTCGGGAATATCGGGATGCTCTTATTCAATATTCAGAAGAAAATTAACACTTAAATCTTAAGATTGTTGTAATTCTCCCTCAGGTTTAAAAATTTCCTCCTAATTTTAAAATTACCAACCAATTTTAGAATTATGGATAGTAAAATGAAGAAAGTGGCCCGTGCAGGGTACGCAATCAAGGGTGGAATTTATGCTCTCACAGGAGTTCTTACCTTTTTAGCCGCCGTTAATCTGGGAGGACAAAAAGCCGGAAAATTACAGGTAATAAAATATCTTGATAATCAGCCTTTTGGGCAAACTATTTTAGTTGTTGTAGCGCTGGGCCTTGCCTGCTACGCCTCCTGGAGATTTGTTCAATCTATTGGCGATCCTGAAGGGATAGGAAAAGACAAAAAAGCCATTGTAAAAAGGATCGGGTACTTTGTAAGTGGCTGTATTTACCTGAGCCTCGCGGTTTTTTCTGTTTACCAGATCTTTGGATCAGGTTCATCTTCAGGAAGTTCAGGATCCTCTGGGGCACAGAAATCTCAGTTTTTAGCAACTCAAACCGGATTGATTGTTATCGTGATCGTAGGGGTTATCGTGGTTTGTACCGGAATTTATCAGTTTGTACGAGTTTACAAAGAAACCTATACCAAAAAGTTCGACCTTGAATCCATGAGAGAAGAAAAACGACGAAAAACTATAAAAAATACCGCAAATTTTGGTCTAAGCGCAAGAGGGGTTATTTTTATCATCATTGGTTTTTCTGCGATAAAAGCAGGTATAAGTGCAGATCCTTCAAAAATAAAATCGGCAGCTCAGGCATTTTCTTTTTTAGAAAAATCTGCTTATGGAGCGTGGCTTATGGGAATCGTTGCGTTAGGCCTGGTGGGATATGGCATATATATGTTTATGATGGCCAAACACAGAAAATTTAAAGATGGAAGCTCTAATTGATCCTGGAAAATTTTATTCCCAGCTGTTTTTCAAGTTCCCATAGTTTTTTCACCTCTTTTTTATCTGTCAGCACCAGAGATATTCCTGATTTCCCAGCCCTTGCGGTTCGCCCGCTTCTATGGGTGTAATAATCGGTTTGATCCGGCAGCTGGTAGTGCACCACAAATGCCAGATTATCTACATCTATCCCGCGTGCGGCCACGTCCGTCGATACCAGCAATCGCAATTTTTTATTCTTAAAAGCGCGCATTACCTTATCGCGATCTTTCTGAAGCAT
>JBAVQO010000502.1:0-1549 GCA_049694135.1 Gillisia sp.
ATATAGAACATGTCCTTATCTAAATTTCGCATATTCAGTTCGTATTCCTCACCCGCATTAGCTAAAATATTCTTAAGTCGTCTGGAGGAATTGAAAATAAGATTATGAAAAGGAACCGAAGCCGCTTTTATTTCGTTATTGCTTAAGATGTTAGGAAAAAGATCGTTCAGCAAAATACGGATTGGATCCTTAAATTTTTGCAAATCGGCTGGATCCTCCAGCCCCTCGGTTAATTTTGGGAAAGAAGAGGTATATTCAAGAATCTCCTGGATATATTGGCGAGCTATGCTACTGGGTTCCTCCTCCAGCCTTGCCTTGTATTGCTCTATAACCTTATGAAAACTTATTTTTATCTCTAAAGGAAATTCCTGTAACTGATTCTTCATAACCTGAAATATAGGATAAAATTATTATTTCTAAAGAACATAAAGAATAGAGGCGAGAAATTAACAATTTTTTATACCGTGTGGGCTTTTATGTACCGCGAGTTATGTACTTTTGCGCAAAATCTTTTATTTTATGAAAAAATTCTTAGCAGCATTTGTCGTTCTGAGCATCTTTAGCTGTAATAAACAGTCTGAAGGCTATTCGGTCTCGGGAACGGTTAAAAATGTAGACAACGGAAAAATGGTATATGTCTCCAAATTAGGAGAAAATAATCAGCCGCAGAAAATAGATTCTGTTGCGATTAAAGATGGTGAATTCAATCTGGATCTTCCGGAAGTAGATAAACCAAACCTAAACATTCTTAATGTGGAAGGATTAAATGGAAATGTGATCTACATTTCTGAAAACGAGCCTTTGCATTTCGAAATTTACAAAGACAGCCTTCCAGCTTCAAAAGTAACAGGGGGCAAAGAAAATGAATTGTTTACAGATTACATTAACCATTTAAAATCTGTAAACAAAACAGTAATGAATTCCAGAATGCAAATGCAGGCTGCAATGGCCTCGAAAGATTCTGTAACCTTTAAAAGTCTTCAACAAAAAGAAGATACTTTAAGAACCCAGGATATGGAATTCAAAAAGGAATTTGTTAAAAATCATCCCGATTCTTTTGTATCTGTTCTTGTTCTTACCGATATGGCTAATATGCAAGCTCCGGTTGGGGAAGTGAAAGACCTATATGATAGTCTTAGCGAAGACGTGAAACAAACCAGCTTCGGAAAAAATCTGAAAGAAGAATTAGATAAGCGCAGTGCTACCGAAGTAGGAAGTAAAGCTCCCGATTTTTCGGCTCCAAACCCTGATGGCAAAGAGGTTTCTCTTAAAGATGCCATGGGTAAAGTAACCCTTATCGATTTTTGGGCATCCTGGTGTAAACCTTGTAGAGCAGAAAACCCTCACGTGGTAGAAATTTATAAGAAATACCACGATCAGGGATTCAACATTATTGGAGTTTCTCTGGACAGAGAAGGCCAAAAAGACAAATGGCTAGAAGCTATAAAAGATGATAATTTAACCTGGACTCAGGTTTCTCATCTTCAATTCTGGCAAGAACCCATCGCTCAGAAATATGGTGTACGTGCAATCCCCGCTCAGTTCATTC
>JBAVQO010000503.1:0-1760 GCA_049694135.1 Gillisia sp.
CTTTTCAACTTCGGTACTGTCAATAGTGTTAACAGTGGTTACGGCTGGCCTTTTCTGGCTACCGCAGGAAGTAAGAAGAACAAAGGCGATAATTGCTATAAGGCTTCTCATATCTTCACGATCTTTAAAGTGAACTTGTTAGGCATAAGCCCTAAGAGATCTGCCATAGTTTCGCGGCTGTTCACCACATCCAGTCTTCCGTCCCCGTTTATCTCCTTCAGGTCGCTTCCCACAAGGATGCAGCCCATTATCTGAGTATAGAAGTTGCCGGGGTGAATAAGGATGTAGCTGCGGCCTTCCACGTTGGTAATGTGAAAGTGGCTCTTGAACTTTTTGCTGAACCTTTTTTGCACCTGGTACTCACCTTCAGGAATACAGCTGATCCTTTTTTGGTTATCCTTCCAGGAAAGCTCCAAAGTATTGCAATTGTACTTTACAAAGTTGTCTTCGCCCAGTACATAAAGACGGCCCAGGGTTTGGGTTCCATCGTCGCTAATACGTTCTATAAGGAGTTTCATTGGATTGGTTTTGAGTTTCCCCCGTAGGGGAGCAGGCCACCTGCGTTAGGTTGGCCTGCCCTGGTGGCTAATTAGTGCTATGCTGATTTCCCGTCGATGATCGCGGCCTGTCCCTGATCCATAAGGGCGTAGCAACCGAAGTACATACGGTAGCCCATTACAGACTTTCTGTTTTCAGGATCTTGCTTAGAAGATCTTGCGTACCTGGTCACGGTTCCTTTTGCCTTGGCAGTAGATTTCTTGTGGAATACGATAGAAGATGTTCTCCCCGCATTTACAGAATCAAAGGCAAGCTTGTTAAGGGTCGCGTCGTCATAAGTAGGCGTGTAAACGTCCTCGTAGATCTTGAACCCGTAATAGTTAATGCTGATGGCCCCGTCTGTACGGTTGTGATAACCTTTCTCAAAGGTCGAATCCTCCTGCAACAGGTCATTTGCGTGAACTGAAGACAATACCAGGATCCTTCCTTTCTTCGGCACCTTCAACTTGTCAAGTTTACCTTTCAGGCTGATAAGATCCTTTCTGGTCATTCTCAACCTTCCGGTTCCGTCGTCCTGTCCGGTTGTTTCCAATACAGGCGTATCTGCACCGTTAGCGATTGGCGAAATAGAGTGAAGCGCGTGGTCGGTTGTTTTCTCTTCCAATTCCTCTTTCAGTTCCAGGTTAACGTCGCCTTCCTTATCGTAAGCGATAGCGTAAAGCTCGTCATCTGTAACCTCGCGGTTCTCGGTATCATATTTATTAAGTGAAACTACTACGTGCTCATCATCACGCCCGGCTGTGTTGATCGGGTACACCGTGTTATTGATAAGTACTGCAGGAGCATTGTCCCCTTTTCGTTTCGGGATCTTAATGGTGTCATTATTTACCCAATTGTCCTTGGAGGTCACCTCGCTTAACCAGGTGCCAACGTGGCGAAACTTCTTCAGGATGAACTTTTCGTTCAATGTGTTTTTAAGGTCGCTGGAGACCACCGTACCGGAGGCCATTGCCACCACGTGCGGATTTTCTTTGGCAAATCCCGATACTACGGTTGCCACTATAAGTCCTAATACAAGGAAAATTCTAAGTGATGATTTCATCGTTCTCGTTTTTTGGTTGCTTTTGCTTCTTTAAAAATCGGCTTGCCAAAGCCAGCAAGCCGATTTTGATTTTAGATGGTATGGTTTTGCTATTCTTCGTTTAAGTATTCTTCATACTTTGTCTGGAAAGCTTCTGGATCTTCCTCGGCCAAAGTATCAC
>JBAVQO010000504.1:0-2605 GCA_049694135.1 Gillisia sp.
ATCTAAAGGCTACCGACCTTATTGAAAAACTGGAGTTTAAAAACATGCTTTCAGAAGAAGGCGACAGTTTGAGCGCTGTGCTACAGGTAACCGCTGGTGCCGGAGGTACAGAAAGCTGCGATTGGGCCGAAATGCTTATGCGCATGTATCTGCGATGGGCCGAAGACCAGGATTTTAAAGTTCGGGAATTAAATTATCAGGCTGGGGAGGTCGCTGGAATTAAGACCGTCACCATCGAAATTGAAGGTGAATTTGCTTTTGGCTGGTTAAAGGGCGAAAATGGGGTGCATAGACTGGTACGGATTTCTCCTTTTGACAGCAATGCCAAAAGACATACTTCTTTTGCTTCAGTTTATGTATATCCGCTGGCAGATGACAGCATTGAAATAGAAATCAATCCGGCAGATATTTCGTGGGAGACCATGAGATCTTCGGGAGCAGGAGGTCAAAACGTTAACAAGGTAGAAACAGCCGTCCGGTTACGCCACGCTCCTACCGGAATTGTTATTGAAAATTCAGAAACCCGCTCGCAGCTGGACAATAAGAATAAAGCCATGCAACTCCTGAAGAGCCAGTTGTATGAAATTGAACTTCAGAAACAGCAGGCTCAACGCAGGGAAATTGAAGATTCGAAGTTGAAGATAGAATGGGGATCGCAGATTCGGAATTATGTTATGCATCCTTATAAACTCGTTAAGGACGTGCGAACCGGAGAGGAAACAGGAAACATAGATGCGGTAATGAACGGGAATATCGATCCATTTTTAAAGGCATATTTAATGATGATGGGACAACGGCAGGAAGATTGATAACATTGTAATTTCATAAATTAAATAAATTGCTTATTTTAAAAAGAAAATATGATTCATATATATCATAATCCCAGGTGCCAAAAATCACGAGAAGGACTGGAAAAGGTAAAACAATCCGGAAAGGAATATACCGTGCGCGAATATCTTAAAGAACCCTTATCCAGAGTTGAACTACAGAATCTTATTAAAAAACTGGATATTTCGCCCAGCAAATTAATAAGAAAAAATGAAAAGATATGGAAGGAACAATATAGAGGAAAGGAATATTCAGAAGATGAAATTATAGATATTCTTGTCCAAAACCCCAAGTTGATTGAAAGACCCATTGTGGAAATTAACAAAAAGGCCGTAATAGGTAGGCCACCAGAAAGAATAGATAGCATACTACAAACAAAATAAAGATACACATGAAACTTGAAAACAGAATCGCATTAATAGGATTATCGCTGGTTTTTGTGGGAGGTTTTGTGTACTCCCAAATCCACATTCACCAAAAAAACCGGAAGGACATTCAGGGAATCGCCAGAGAACTGGCTTTGAGCTGGCAGGAAAAATTAGGATTAACTGATGATCAGACCTTCATGCTGGAAAATATCATAATTGAATTTACACTTCGCAAGAATGACATTATAAATTCTACAAATCTTCAGGAAAAAAAGATAAAAAAATTAAAAAGAGTTCAGGAAAGAGAGCACATGAGGCTGAAAAAATTTTTAAGCACTACCCAGTTTGATGCGTACCTTACTCTAAATAAACGCATTGCCAATCCGGTGCTTGATATATAGGAAGCTGAGAGGCTTTTGGTCTGAAGGCTTTAACGCTTTTTTAACATATTTGAATTAAACTATTTCCGCGTGTTTCGGTCTAACATTAAAAAGTTGTTATGACCACCAAAAAGATGCGCTTTTTCAGTCTTGTACTGATCTCTTTTCTCTTCTTTTCTAATTTTTCTTTTGCACAGTCCTCTTCAAAGTATGATGTCTCGGGAAAAGTGATTGAAGAAGGCACAAAGACCCCTTTAGAATATGCCACTATTTCTATAACAAGTCCTTCGGATCCTAAATATCTAAACGGGGGCGTTACGGATGAAAAAGGGAATTTTTCAATCGAAGTTCCGCAAGGAACTTATAATATAAAGATAGAGTTCATCTCTTTTGAAAGTAAGAGCTTCAAAAATAAAATGGTTAATTCCAACCTCGATTTGGGTACAGTGGCCTTAAGTGAAAGCTCGGCCAACCTGGATGAAGTAGTGGTTCGCTCTGAGACCACACAGGTAGAAGTGAGGCTCGACAAAAAAATATACAATATAGGGAAAGATCTCACCACTGCAGGAGGTACGGTAAGCGATGCTTTAAATAACGTGCCTTCGGTAGCGGTAGACGTAGAAGGTGGCATTAGCCTTCGCGGAAACGATAATGTTCGGGTGCTTATAAACGGAAAACCTTCTGCAATGGCTGGTTTTGGCTCTACAGATGTACTGGGGCAACTTCCGGCAGATGCCATAGAACGTGTAGAAGTTATTACCTCTCCCTCGGCGCGGTACGACGCTGAAGGTACCGCTGGTATAATCAATATTATTCTGAAAAAGGAAAAAACCCTTGGATTCAATGGTTCTTTAACCACCCATCTCGGAACTCCAGATGATTACGGACTTACGGCAAACGTTAATTTAAGAACCGATAAATTCAATATTTTTAACACTACCGGATTTAACTACAGAGACGCTCCCGGAAATGCATTTTTCGATACTCATTATAAAGATGGGCGTTTCGACAGGGTGATAGAGAACAGAG
>JBAVQO010000505.1:0-1759 GCA_049694135.1 Gillisia sp.
TTGGTGGCCCTTACATCAAAAAAATAAGTACGCCGTCCTGCTCTTAATACTTTAGAGAATATTTCATCTTTCTCCCTCATTTCATGCTCATTCATAAATAAATCTTATAAGGTTCGTGTAAAAGTAAAGTTCAAAAATCTAAAAATTTTTAACATTTCGCAACAAATTTTCACATTTCTTTTTCACTTAATTGCTTTGCATAAAGCTCTTTGTAATAGCCTTCTGCTTGTATAAGCTGGGCGTGAGTCCCTTCCTGAACGATTTTTCCCGCTTCCAGAATTATGATTTTATCGGCATTTTTTACTGAAGAAACCCGGTGACTTACTATGATAGTGGTTTTATTCCGGCTGATTTTAAAGAGATTTCTCAGGATTTCTTCTTCTGTTTCAGTATCTACCGCCGACAAACAATCATCAAAAAGCAAGATCTGCGGATCGTGAATAATGGCACGGGCAATAGAAACCCGTTGTTTCTGACCTCCGGAAAGGGTGATTCCGCGTTCGCCAAGAACGGTATCGTACCCTTTGCTGAACCCGATGATATTTTTATGAACCGAAGCGTTTTTTGCAGCTTCAATTACCTCTTCGTCCGTAGCATTGGTTTTACCGAACCTAATATTGTTTCTAATGGAATCGCTGAAAAGGAAGGCGTCCTGAGGCACGTAACCTATGCTCTTTCTTAGATCGTATAAGTTGTGCGCTTCAATATTAGTTTTGTCTATCAGGATTTCCCCATGCTCCACATCGTAGAGCCTGCCTATAAGTTCAAGAATAGTAGATTTTCCGGAGCCTGTTTTTCCAATGATAGCCAGAGTTTGACCACGACTTATTTTAAATGAAATATCTTTAAGAGCGGTAATATTCGTGTCTTCATAAGTGAAACTTACATTTTTGAATTCGATATCGCCATAAATTTCTTCGTGCTCTTTGTTATAATTTTTTATCTGTGGCTCCTCCTGAAGAAATTCATTGATTCTTTTTTGAGAGGCTTCAGCCTGCTGAACCAGCGAGGTCACCCAACCTACACTTGCTACCGGCCAGGTAAGCATGTTTACATACATTAAGAATTCTACAATTACCCCTATTTCTACAGAGCCATTTATCACTTCGCGACCCCCTATAAAAATAACTACGGTGTTACTAACTCCAATAAGTAAAACCATGAGGGGGAAAAAGAAAGCCTGTACCTTAACCAGGGCCAGGTTTTTTTGTTTACTTCCGTTAGAAAGATCTACAAAATTTTTATTGGTCGGAGCCTCGATTCCATAGGATTTTATAACAGAAATCCCGCTGAAACTTTCCTGTGTAAAGGTGTTGAGTTTCGATAAATATTGCTGCACAATCGTACTTCTTTTATGAATGGCCACGCTTAACTTATAAATGGCAAAAGACAGAATTGGCAGCGGAACCAGCGTATACAAAGTAAGCAGAGGTGCGGTTTTTACCATATACCAAATCACCACCACAAAAAGAGTTAAAGTGGTAACGCTGTACATAATTGCGGGCCCAATGTACATTCGAACTTTCGAAACATCATCGCTTATCCGGTTCATCAGGTCGCCGGTGCGGTTTCTTTTATAAAAGTTAAGCGATAACCGCTGGTATTGCCTGTAAACCTCATTTTTTAAGTCGAATTCTATGTGCCGTGAGATCACGATAAAAGTCTGGCGCATTAAAAATGTGAAGAGGGCAGAGGCCAGTGCCGCCCCTACGATAATAAGAATGTTAATCAGCAGTTGATGTTTAAGGGTCGCAAGATC
>JBAVQO010000506.1:0-1596 GCA_049694135.1 Gillisia sp.
AAATGAAAGCAACCTTCAATATTAACCCTAAACGTTAACCTATGAAAAGACTGTTTACTTTACTATTATTTCTAACCGTTTCCTTCATGAATGCCCAGGATTTGGTGTACACACCTAAAAATCCCGCTTTTGGTGGAAACCCTTATAATTCTCAGTGGTTATTAGCTACTGCCCAGGCGCAAAATTCTTTTAAAGATCCAAATGCTCAAAGTCAGGATAATCTTTCTGAATTAGGACAATTTACACAAAATTTAAATCAGCAATTATTAGGGCAGGTCTCCCGAAGTTTATTTTTAGATCAATTCGGTGATAAGGGTTTACAGCCGGGAACCTATAACTTTGGAAGTCTGGCAATAGATATTTACCCTAGCAATGCCGGCCTGGTGATTAACATTTTAGATACCAATACAGGAGAACAAACCCAAATAGTTATTCCCAATTAACCTACCTACATTATGAAATTTTTAAAGATTAGTTGTTTTCTTTTAATAGCTATGGGGGTTGTTTCATGTGGCACTTATTTCAATCAGCCGGTAGATATCCAACCGGCAAGAATTGGTGAAACTTCTGAAATAACCAAAGAACTAAAGAGTTTACCGCCTCCCGAAGAAAAAGTAGTCGTCGGGGTGTATAATTTTAGAGATCTTACCGGACAGTATAAACCCTCTGATGTGGGTAGTACTTTTAGTACTGCTGTAACGCAAGGTGGAACGGCTATTTTAATCAACGCATTAGAGAATTCCGGATGGTTTACTCCCATTGAAAGAGAAAACATTGGAAATTTACTCAATGAAAGAAATATTATACGTTCTACACGACAGGAATATCAAGGTAATAAAAATGAACCACAGGTTCCCCCGCTTTTATATGCAGGAGTGTTGCTAGAGGGAGGTATTGTTTCCTACGACACCAATATAATTACCGGAGGAATGGGGGCCAGATATTTTGGAGTAGGGGGTAGCACACAATACAGGCAGGACAGGGTAACTGTTTACTTAAGAGCTATTTCTACCTCTAATGGAAAAATCCTTAAAAATATCTATGTTTCCAAAACTATTCTTTCCCAGGAACTTGATGCCAGTTTATTTAAATATGTAAATTTTCAAAGACTTTTGGAAGCCGAGGTTGGATTTACAAGAAATGAACCGGTGCAACTTGCAGTAACCGAAGCTATAGAGAAAGCAGTAGAAGGTTTAATTGTTGAAGGGATTGAAGATAAATTATGGCAACCCAAGAATGGCGGAGAAGTTGCCGATAAACTGGTTTCAGATTATAACGAGGAGAAGAAGGAAGCAGGACTAACTAAATTATATGATCGAAAATATTATGATAACCTTCAGAAAACTTCCATAGGAATATCTGGAGGAACTTCGGTTTTAAGTGGAGATTATTCGCATAAAGACTATAACGGGCTTATAAAATTAGATTTGTCAACCGCTCTTTCCCCTTCTTTCGACCTCACCTTTGGTACAAGTTTATTTAAGCTAAAGAGTTCTGGTGCTTTCGAATCAAATTTTGCTGGTGCAGAAGTGAATGCAAAGTATAATTTACTTCCTTATGATCGTTTTGGGCCATATCTATATGGTGGAGGAGGAG
>JBAVQO010000507.1:0-3049 GCA_049694135.1 Gillisia sp.
GTTGTTGCAAGCGTTTTTTCCTGCAGTCCCGATGAAAATGTGGAACTGCAGAGTTCAAATCTAAAAATTAGCAACCTTACTACGTTAGTCACCACCAATGATCTTGTAGGGCAGTGGAACCTTTCCCAAATGCAGGCGGACACTGCAGTAGATCTTGACAAGGACGGAATCGCCCATACCAATCTGCTCCTGGAATCGTCTTGTTTTAATACGATGGACGTGAATTTTAAGTCGGATATGACCTTTACCACCCATAATTCCAAGCTTGATTTTAATGGCGGAGCCACCGGAGATCAGCTTACCTGTGCACAGGGGCGTGACGACTTTGGAACCTGGTCAGTTTCAAACGATACTCTTACTCTGAATATAAACGTGGATGGATCTGTTTATACTCAAAAAAAGAAACTCACTTATAACAGTACTACCTTTTCCTTCGATGTTACCAAATTGGAATCAAATCAATATGTGAATGATCCGGGAAATACTTCTGCCTCTTCCATAAGAATCTTGAGCCTTCAGTACAGCAAAAACTAAAGTCTACTCCAAAAATAACAGAATCTCACGGCATACCAGCGTGAGGTTTTTTTACTGCTGGTCCATTGGTTTCACATAAAGTTCCTGAACTAAAATCATAACGATCAACACCAGTGGTGTGGCGAAAATAACGCCCCATATTCCGGTTAAAGCACCTACCAAAACCTGAGATATTATTATTGCAGCGGGAGGTATCTCTACAAGTCTTTGTTGTACCTGTGGAGTTATTAAATTGCTTTCCAAAAACTGCACCACCAGGTAGAGGCCAATTATGAGAAAACCTGTGGTTTGCCCTTGAGAAAAACCAATGGCCGCGGCAGGGATCATGGCAATGAGAGGGCCGAAATTAGGAATGAAGTTGAGAAACCCGGCGATTATCGCAAGACCAAGCCACATAGGAACTCCCATAATAACCAATCCAATAGAAGTAAGTACAAAAACAACGAACATGGCAAAGATTTTACCGGCAAGCCATTTTTGTAAAGAACTTCCAAGATGTGCGGTAATTTTATCGGCACGATCTCTGCCCCTGGGCGGTACCAGTTTTACCATTCCTTTTCTATAGATCTGCGGAGATACGGTAAAGAAAATTCCTATAAGGAGAATAAGGTATATATCTCCCAAATAACCAAAGGTGGTTCTGAAAAAGGTAGCGAAAAAGGAAGAAATTTTGCCGTTGGATTGTGCTTCTGAAATCTTCTGAACAATTTTTTTACCCAGCCAGCCGTCGTTCAGATAACTTTTGGCATCCTGAAAAGCAGCAGGAAGAGATTGTGATAATTGCCCTATTTGGGCCAATGCTTTTGAACCTATTAACCAGAAGATGCCGGCAAAAATCAGGAGGGAACCTATAATTGAAATAGCCAGACAAACGCCGCTCTTCCAATTGGTTTTTTGTTTGATAAAAGAACTTATTCCTCTAAAAAAAGAAGCGATCAAAACGCCTCCTAAAACCAGTAGGAAAACGCTAAAAGTGGCTCTGAACAACAATAAGAGAACGGCAATAAGGGCAAAAATACCGCCCACGATCCACACTTTTTGAACAAAAGAATAATGATCTGCAGCATCAGGTTTGTCGGCCATTTTCGTAAATTTTTGGTTGATTCCAAAAGTTACTAAAATTTCAAGGCCAATCCCGAGGAATTTTTCTTAATAAAAAGTTATTCTTTTAAGTGTTAATGGGCTTCTAGCCAGTCATTACCCGTTCCCAATTCAACTTCAAGAGGGACTTCCATTTTAAAAGCATGTTCCATTTCTTCTTTTATCATTTTACTCACCTGCGGAAGTTCTTCTTTATAAGCATCAAAAACCAGTTCATCATGCACCTGAAGTAACATTTTTGTTTTAAAGTTTCCTTCTCTTAACTTTTTGTGAATATTGATCATTGCCAGTTTAATAATATCTGCCGCGCTTCCCTGTATGGGCGCATTCACGGCGTTTCTTTCTGCAGCGCCACGAATTACGGCATTCTGGGAGTTGATATCCTTTAAATATCTTCTTCTTCCTAAAACCGTTTGTACATACCCGTTTTCACGCGCAAAATCTATCTGCTCATTAATAAAATTCCTTAACTGCGGATAAGTGGCATAATAGGTTTCAATAAGTTCTTTGGATTCGCTGCGAGATAAATTGGTTTGGTTGCTTAGACCAAAGGCGGAAACGCCATATATAATTCCAAAATTTACCGTCTTTGCATTGCTTCGCTGTTCGCGGGTAACTTCGGATATAGGAACATTAAAAACTTTGGCTGCCGTAGAGGCATGAATGTCTTCTCCCTCTCTAAAAGCCTGCATCATATTTTCTTCCTTGCTCAACGCGGCGATGATTCTTAATTCGATCTGGGAATAATCTGCAGCGAGCAAAATATAGTTTTCATCTCGCGGAACAAAGGCTTTTCGTACCTGCCGGCCTCTTACGGTACGAATGGGTATATTCTGAAGATTCGGATTGTTGGAGCTAAGCCTTCCTGTTGCGGCTACAGTTTGAATATAATCTGTATGAACCCTGCCGGTAGTTTTTTCTATCTGCCCGGGAAGTGCATCTATATAGGTGTTTTTAAGTTTTACCAGCCCGCGATAATCCAGTACGTCCTGCACGATTTTGTGTTCTTTTGCCAAAGTAGAAAGCACATCTTCGCTGGTTGAATACTGGCCGGTTTTAGTCTTTTTCGGTTTTTTGATGAGGGTGAGCTTTTCAAACAAAATTATTCCCAGCTGTTTGGGAGAGCCAATATTGAATTCTTCCTGTGCCTCACGGTAGATGTTTTGCTCGAGTTCCTGAATATCTTTGTCGAGTTCCTGAGAAAGAGACCTCAGAAAAGCCTCATCGAGGCGAATCCCTTCCAACTCCATGTCGGCCAATACTCGTAAAAGGGGAATTTCTATTTCTGAAAAGAGTTTTTCGGTATTAGCTTCTTTCAATTCGGGCGAAAAATGCTGTTTTAATTGAAAAATGATATCAGCATCTTCTACTGCATATTCCTTCTGTTTTTCTAATGGCACTTCCCTGAAATCCC
>JBAVQO010000508.1:0-1930 GCA_049694135.1 Gillisia sp.
TACGGCTCCTGCAATCTGAACGTTTTGAGGGGCTGGTGGTGCCCAGGCAAGACTGGCCAAATTAATGGCATTTACCTCGGTAAGTTTTGCCGCATAATCAAAGTTTACACCTTCAACCACATCGCCATACTTTATTCCATTTTCGGTTCGGAGATTCTGGTGCTGACGGTTATAATTTTCATGAGCTTCCATGATACGAATAGCGGGATATCCCAAATCGTTAAAAGTTTTATGATGACCGCCTCTTCCAAAACGATCCAGGCGATAAATCATCATAGGATCCATTTCGGGCATATAGGTTGATGTAGTTTTGTACACATATCTGGCCAATTGCCTTGAAATGCCGTCCACTTCCCCGCCGTAGTAGCGACGCATCTTTCGTTGCTGTTCAGTTTCTGTAGGTGGTACGGGTTCAGAAAAAATTCTGAACTGGCGGTTGTTTATCTCTCCGTCCACACCTTCAATATTTCCAATCATATCATTATTAAACATTCCAATAATGTTCCATCCTTGTTTTTTAGCATAGGCAGCCATTCCTTTGCCCCCGTAAAGTCCCTGTTCTTCGCCTGAAAGACCAAGGTACACAATGCTATTTTCAAACTTATATTTAGATAAAACCCTTGCTGCTTCTATAGTTCCCGCCATTCCGCTGGCATTGTCGTTAGCACCGGGAGCATCACCTTTATAATCTGTGGCATCAGAATTTCGGGAATCTATATCGCCACTCATGATTATATAATTGTTGGGGTATTTCGTTCCTTTTTGCACAGCAACAACATTTACTATCCACGCGGCTTTAGGAACACGTTCTCCATCTTTAGGGGTGATATAATCTTTTTCATAAAAAACGTTCATGCAGTTACAGGTATCGGCAATGCTATCAAACTGAGATTTTATCCACCTTCTGGCAGCACCAATTCCACGAGTATCAGAAACGGTGTCGCTAAAGGTATTCCGGGTACCGAAATCGGCAAGTTTTTTAACGTCATGTCCAATACGATCTGCAGATATTTTTTGAATAATATCATACATGCGAGGATCTGTTTGTTGAGAAAAAGAATTTTGCGAGAATCCTAGTAAAAGGATTCCCAGGAAGCTAATAATTGAAATTTTCACGATAATTTTTTTTGAAGTATTAAAGCAGGTAATTTACGGAAACTTTTTAATGAATAAAAAGGTAATTTTAACCCGGTGGCATAAAAAAACCCTGTCTTGCAAGACAGGGTTTAAATTATAAGTTTCGAGAAAGATTAACTCGCTTTCAACTCGTGCATTTCAGCTTTTGCTTCGTTTATTTTTTCTTCAGATTTTGAAGAACTGGCTTTTGCTTTTCCTTTCGCTTTCAGAGCTTCCACTTTGTGGTTTAGATTATCTGAAAATTCATCCAATCGATGTTTGGCATCTTTCAGATAATTGTCTTTAGAATGAGCAATTTTTTTACGTGTATCGGCACCTTTTTTAGGCGCGACTAACAGTCCTGCAACTGCTCCCGCAGCGGCTCCGGAAATAAGGCCTATCAATAATTTTCCTGATTTCATAATGTTCGGTTTTATCGGGTTTGAATTAAATTCATTTCTGGTGTAAAAATAGTTCTAATTGCCTGTTATACCTAGCATTGGTCGTTAAGCTTGGCATAAAATTTAAAGGGATATTCCCAACGATTTTAACACTTTATTATTTCGCAGATTCTATAAAGTCCTGCAGCAGCGCTCTCACCTTTTTGGTGCCATCTATATAGTAGGTAGCACTGGTCTTTTTCAATCCTACTTTTACAGTATAAGCGTCTTCTGGTAATTCCTGGAACAGGAATTCATCGGTCCAGTCATCTCCAATAGCAAAAATAAAATCGTAATTCTGTTTTAATAACAGTTTACTTGCGGCTTTTCCTTTGTTTACACCGCTGCTTTTAATTTCCAGCACCTTGTTCCCC
>JBAVQO010000509.1:0-2675 GCA_049694135.1 Gillisia sp.
GGGAGTAAGCAGCAGTAAGGTTTATGAGGTAACACAGGAAGTAAACAAAGAATTTGATCCTACGAGACTGGTGGTCGGGAAACCTTATGTGGTTCTTAAAAGCAAAGATTCCTTACATACCCCCGAATTTTTTATTTATGAAAATGATCGTATAGATTATACCGTGGTAAATGTTGGAGATAATATTGCGGCGTATAAAGCACAAAAGGCTGTAAATATTCGGAAAAAAACGGCTTCAGGAGTTATAATAAACAGCCTTTCCGAAACGATGGACGACGAAGGGTTGAGTGTGCTTCTTTCTCATAAACTCAGCAGCATTTACCAGTGGAGCATAGATTTTTGGAAACTTCAGAAGGGAGATCAGTTTAAAATAATCTATTCTGAAAGATATATTAATGACAGCATTTATGCCGGCGTAAAAGATATTACAGGAGCGGTCTTTGTTCACAACGGGAAAACCTATTATGCTTTTAAATATGATGCCGATCCCGACGAAAAAGGAAGCGATTATTACGATGAAAAGGCACGGCCCCTGGAAAGTTTCTTCCTGAAAGCTCCTTTGGAATTCAGCAGGATTTCTTCACATTATTCCAAACGCAGATTTCACCCTGTACAACATCGTTGGAAAGCGCATTTGGGAACAGATTATGCCGCCCCAACAGGAACGCCGATCTGGACAACTGCAGACGGAGTGGTGATCGCCTCTTCCTATACTTCCGGCAACGGAAATTATGTCAAGGTAAGACACAATGCCAAGTATACCACGCAATATCTTCATATGTCTAAAAGAAACGTAAAAGTAGGACAGCATGTAAAACAGGGCGACGTCATTGGTTTTGTGGGAATGACCGGTTTGGCTACGGGGCCACATGTTTGTTACCGTTTTTGGGTAAATGGGAAACAGAAAGATCCTTTTAAACAAAACTTACCTGCAGCAGAGCCTATTGCCGATAATCTTAAAGCCGATTATCTGAAGACCATCGCCCCTATAAAAGAAAAGTTGGATAAAATCCCGTTTAAAGAAATATAAAATGAAGAATATAGATCCTACACAAACGGAAGCCTGGAAAGAATTACAGCAGCATTTTGAAGAGATAAAAGAAACGCATATGAAGGATCTTTTTAAAAAAGATCCCAATCGCGCTGAGAATTTCACCCTGACCTGGGAAGATTTCTACATAGATTTCAGCAAAAACCGTATCACATCAAAGACACGGGAACTCCTGATGAAGCTTGCGAAAGAATGCGGATTGAAAGAAGCTATAAATTCCTATTTTAAAGGAGATGCCATAAATAGAACAGAAGGACGCCCCGTGCTTCATACTGCTTTGCGTTTACCTGCAGACGCAGAAGTGTTAGTGAGTGGCAAGAATGTGATCCCGGAAGTGAATCAGGTAAAGGAGAAGATGAAAGAATTCTCCGGCTCTGTTATCATGGGCTCTAAAAAAGGATATACTGGAAAAGTATTTACCGATGTTGTGAACATAGGAATAGGGGGATCTGATCTTGGTCCGGATATGGTGACTTCAGCCTTGAAGTTTTACAAAAATCATTTAAATCTTCATTACATCTCCAACGTAGATGGCGATCATGTTCATGAAACTTTGAAAGATCTGGATCCTGAAACTACGTTGTTTTTAGTGGTTTCTAAAACTTTCACCACTCAGGAAACGCTAAGCAATGCGAGCACAGCACGCGCCTGGTTTAAAAAACATGCGCCTGCGGAAGCTGTTTCCAGTCACTTTGTGGCCGTTTCAACAAACATTGAAAAAGTAAAGGATTTCGGTATTGAAGAACAGAATATTTTCCCGATGTGGGATTGGGTAGGGGGCCGGTTTTCCCTTTGGAGTGCGGTAGGATTATCTATAAGTCTCGCCATTGGTTTCAGCCAGTTCGAAGAGCTGCTGGAAGGCGCCCGCGAAATGGACAGCCATTTTAAAGAAGAAGATTTTGAAACAAATATTCCCGTACAACTGGCGCTTTTAAGTATCTGGTATAACAATTTCTTTAAAGCGGAAACCGAAGCGGTAATTCCTTATTCTCAATATTTACAAAAATTACCTTCCTATTTGCAGCAGGCGATTATGGAAAGCAATGGGAAAAGCGTGGATCGCAACGGAAATAAAGTTACCTATCAGACCGGAAATATCATTTGGGGAGAACCGGGAACCAATTCTCAGCATGCCTTTTTTCAGCTAATCCATCAGGGAACAAAACTGATACCTGCAGATTTTATAGGTTTTAAAGAATCTTTGTACCAGGATAAAGACCATCAGGATAAGCTGATGGCCAATTATTTCGCCCAGACCGAAGCGCTTTTGATGGGTAAGACTTCAGAAGAAGTTGAACAGGAGCTGAAAGAAAAAAATCTTTCTTCAGAAGAAATCATCCACCTTAAACCCTTCAAGATATTTGATGGGAATAAACCCACTACTTCAATCTTAATAGAAAAACTCAGTCCGCGATCGCTGGGAAAATTGATAGCCTTATACGAACATCGAATTTTTGTACAAGGGGTGATCTGGAATATATTCAGCTATGATCAGTGGGGAGTAGAACTTGGGAAACAACTGGCCTCGAAAATTCTTGATGAGATACATCAGGCGAGTGTTGAGGAACATGACAGTTCTACTCAAAACCTATTAAAGTCTTATCTGGAGTAGTAAGTTAACCAA
>JBAVQO010000510.1:0-3950 GCA_049694135.1 Gillisia sp.
GATAGTCGTGATATCCACATATCACTGCGATACTCAGCCAATCTAATGAAGGTTCTTTTAAACCCAGCCAATAGGTTTGATTAAATCGGGCGATGCGTGAAAAAAGTTTGGGATTTACCCCGATATACTGTTGTGATTTTCTTTCAAACTGCCGGGGAGATAAACAAGCCTGACCTGCGAGCCAGGCCAGGGAATATTTTTGATTGTTTTCGGAAATTAGGTGGAAGATGCGATCTGATTTTCTTGCTTCTATTTTTATACTTTCGGTTAAGCTTAGCAAAAATTTTTCAATAATTGAAATCATTTCGGTATAGCTGTTACTACTGCTAAGTAAGTCATTAACTTCCCGTGCTTTTTTCGGAAAAACCACCTCTAGATCTATATCCAGATTATTTAATTCATGAAAGGGAATGCCGGTGAGCCTATAGAGTGCCCCGGGCTTAAATACTACCACTATAATTAAAATTTCACTGTATAAGCTACTTCTGTTAATTCGCTGCGTGAACTGTCCGGAAATTATGGAGCGTGGTCTTTTTCTTGTTGTGTTAGAGCCTAATAGTTGTGTGATTTCAGCTCCTCTGGGATAAAAAGTTATACAATGTTCGGGTTGTGCAGGATAGGGTTTTGGATGAGGTGTAAGAGTGGGAGGGATAATAAAATGCCGTAACCTGTAAAGGGCGATAAATTCCTGAAGTTGGAAACACGGAAAAATATCCTTAAAGACCATAAAACAGAGCTGAAATGTTTTGGTAAGTGTATTTTAATCACTTTTAAATGTATTCAAAAAAAAGAAAATTACGAGGTAGGGAAAACAATTATATTTTATAATGCGGTGGTTTTGAAAAGTTCCATCTTCATAACCGGTTTACCCGGATTGGCAGTGTGCATCGACATTACTGGCGATATTTTGCAGCGTTGCCGATGGATTGATTGGTAGTTCTTCATCCATTAATGCCCTTGAAAGATTTCTCGGGTTATACGTACAGCAGAATGATAGTGAGTACAATTCCGAAGAAGGTAAAAATCATTCCTTTTTTAAAAATAGGAGTTTTTGGCATAAACATATAAAACGAAGAAATCACAAAAAAGAGAAGGGAAACTCCAAAGAAGACATTAAAAAAGAAAAGAGGATCGGCGGTTCTCGCTTTGTGTAACCGTGTTATATTAGTAATAAAAGAAGGCCACGCTTTTATGGTATATTTTACCTCGCCTGTGTTTTTATTGTAAGTTCCTTTCTCGAAAGTAATGGTATTTTCAGTTTCCTTCTGGATTTTGAGCTCTTTTGTTCTAACGGCCGATGCTATTTCCTTTACAGTGGCACCTGGCTGAATTTTCCGGGTAACCTCCGTGTCTCTTTTTAAAAAGTTGGTATCTCTAAAGATCATGGTGATTCCGCTAAGTGCATACATCGCCATGATGCCTGCAAGAAAAAAGCCGAGATAGCGGTGTATGATTCTCATTTTTAGATTAAGCGGATTGGGTCTGGGCATCGCAAGAAATTTGAGTTAAAAACGCTAAAATAATCTTTATTGGAAAAGCTGTCAGGGAAATGTGAGAAAAAAAATTCAGAAAATAAAAATCATTTCTTCCCCGCAAACAATTCTACGGAAGAGACTTTCGAAAAGGGATTTTTAAAGAAGCCCCATAATACCATATTAAAAATATCGGGTTTTTCGTAGGCGCCCAGATGCGTGGCTCCAGGCATGACAAACAAATTGGAATTATCAATATTATTGAAAATAGAGAGGGTATGTTCTATTTTAATGATATCTCTGTCTCCCACCATCAGCATCACCGGACATTTGATTTTATGAAGATCTTCTAAAGAACTATTGGGTTGATAGGCTAAAAGAGAATAAAGTCTTTTAATTTTAACAGATTTTGTGTTGGTTAAGGTATCCATCACCATTTCCCGAATTTCTTGAGGAATTGCTTTCTCTCCGGGAGAAACGTTTAAGCCGAAAGTAGCAAGTTTTTTAACCTTTTCCGGATGATTGATCGCGAGCAGAATTCCTAAAATTCCTCCGTCGCTCTGCCCCCACATGTACGCTTGTTGAATATGCAGCGTGTCCATCAGGCTATTGATATCCTCTGACATTTGTTGGTAGGTAAGGGGGATGTCCAAATCATCTGTAGATTTTCCCTGCGCCCTGCTGTCTATGGCAATGACTTTATAGTGTTTGCTGAAGAATTCTATTCGATTTTTCTGCGTGCTGGTGTTTCCTCCGTTTCCGTGAAACAGTAGTAAAGGTTCCCCCTTTCCATAAATTTCATAATAAAGTTTTATTCCATTTACGGCTATGTAGTTTCCTGCTTGAGGATTGTTTCCATAGGGAATGCTGTTATTTTGCGAATAGGAAGAAAGAGATAATAAAACAAAAACGAAAAGAGCATAAAATCGAGTCATAAATAAAAGCCTTTATAAAAAAGACTTTTAATGTCGCTAATTGTTACAATCTCCCAGATTATTCTGCAGGTTTATCAGGAAAAATGCGGAAAGGGAACTAAGATATTTCAATTTTAATAAGTCAGTTTTATTCAAAGTAAGTTCACCGCTGGTTCTTTAGAAAACCGAAAAATTGAAAAAGGCCAGCATATTTTAACGTTTCTGAAACAGAGAATTTCATACGTGAACCCTAATTTCATTAACAGCTTTGAATGTCGGCCGCGGCTTTTAGAGCTCATTTTAGTGAAATTAAGTATTTCTGCAGTTATGCATGAAAAATATCAACATTCCTTTTACCCTCCTCTAGAAGAAAAACTTAATATTTTTTCTCACGCCCTTGGATTTTTGCTAAGTATTCTGGGCTTAATTCTACTGATTTTAAGAGCAGAAGAAATAGGTGAAACCATTCATTTGGTGAGTTTCAGCATTTTTGGTGCAAGCATGATCCTTCTTTATGCGGCTTCAACTTTTTATCACAGTGCACGTTCACATAAACTCCGCTACCGGCTTAATATTCTTGACCATGCCTCTATTTACGTGCTAATAGCCGGTACCTATACCCCTTTTGCGCTGGTAACTTTACACGGAACTTTTGGATGGGTTGTTTTTGGCGTGGTATGGAGTATGGCGCTGACAGGTATTGTTTTAAAACTATTTTACACGGGAAAATACCAGACAATTTCTACCATTATGTATGTAGTGATGGGCTGGATTATTGTTTTTGCCATAAAACCCTTAATGCAGGAACTTTCTCCCAAAGGACTCATCTGGCTTTTTAGCGGGGGCCTTTCTTATACGGTAGGAGCTGTTCTTTTCAGTTTGGACAGAATAAAATTTAACCATGCCATTTTTCACATTTTTGTACTGCTGGGTACTTTTTGCCATTTTATTGCTATTTATTACTATGTTTTACCCGCGCAGTGAGTTGAAAAAACAGGTGTTCTTGAGAAAGTCTTTAGAAACTTGTTTTACTTTTAAGCAAAATACATTTAAGTGAAGTTAAAGAAGATTTTACAAATTCTATTTCTGGTTTCTGGTTGTGGTTTTGCGCAAAATAATTCGTTGGATTATTTTTTAAAGACCGCAGAGAAAAATAATCCTGCCTTGCTTGAAAATCAAAACCTTCAGCAGGTGAGCAATCTTCAAAACGAGCTTATAAACGCGCAGAACAAGTCTTTCAAGGTAGATGTGACTTCTGAAGTTATGGTGGCACCTTATTTTAATAATTATGGCAAATTTATCGACATTTCCACCAATCCGTCGCCAAATGCGTATGGCTATGCAGAACCGGTTTCCAATGGAGCGTTATATTCGGCACAGTTAAATGTTACAAAAAACATTTTTAACCGGGCGCAGGTACAGAATTTATTGTTTCAGAATAGATTAAAAAACAAATCACGGCAAATTACTGCGGAAGAGATCAAACATCAGCTTCAAAAAAATATTATTACCGCGTATATCCAGGTGTACCATATCCAGTTAAAAGAACAAATTAACCGCGACA
>JBAVQO010000511.1:0-1655 GCA_049694135.1 Gillisia sp.
AGATAGGTTTGTGCCACTCCTTTTGTTAATCTACCTGCTTTGTAAGGTGTCCAATCCAAGTGTTCAGCTCCAAATTTGAGATCTTTAATCATCAACTGTCTGATGACCGCAACCTTTTCTCTGGTCAAATCAGTTTGTATATTTTCTCCAGAAATTTCCTCTGTGATTAATGGAACATCTCCCCATAAATATGTGAGATGGCGGTAGGCCCAGGCTCGTATAGTATGAGCCTCAGCAAGGACACGATTTTTAGTGTTATCATCCCAATTAACATCCGCCGTTTCTGCCCGGTGAATGATCTGATTGGAAGATCTCACCACTTTGTATAGCCAAAGGAACATCTCATTCAAATTGGAGTCTGTAGGGTCATTTTTGTCCCAATCGGCCATTATCGTTGTTAAACCTCCGGTAGAACCTGTAGCGATATTGTCTGTACCTGCAAGGTATATTTGAGATTTAAGATCTATTTTTCCAAAGCCGCCGGTGTATTTCAACCCATCTCGTTCTTCTCGAACAAGAGAATATAAGCCATTGATACCCGCCTCAAATCCATCAACATTAGAATAAAGACCATCTGCCGTAGTAAAATTGGGTGGATTTTCCTGTAAAAAATCTTTGGTGCAACTACCCAATAGAAGAATAGCGATCCCAGCTCCTAAAATACTTTTTATCTTCATGGTTATTAATTTTTAGTTTATTTTGTTAAAAAGAGAGATCCAAACCTAGAAGAAACTCACGTTCCAACGGAATTGCTCTTTGATTGTCCAATTCCGGATCTAAAGCAGACCAATTGGTTATGGTTGCAAGGTTTTTACCTGTTAAATATATTTTCGCATTCTTTATTTTTATTTTTTCATCTAGGCTTTGAGGAAGTGAATAACTGAGGGTTATTTCTTTTAAGCGAATAAAATCAGCATTCTCATAAACGCTGGGATAGCTTCCTCTACTTCCAACATATCGATTAGAATTACTGTCATATCCCCAGTATTCATTAGTTGGATTATCGGGAGTCCAATATGGATGAGCTATCAAATAATTCCTTTCTTTATAGGGATTTGCTTTAACGATTCCTTCTTTTCCGTAGGCAAAAATGTAAAGCCCGAAATTCTTATAATTAAAATTATTGGTTAGGCCCCAAGTAAAATTGGGATCCGGAGAACCAATTATTTGTCGATCACCGGGATCGTATTCGCCATTATCATTAAGATCCTCAAATTTAGCATACCCGGGTAGAGCTCCATACTGAGCGGCCAAATCAGCTTCGTTTTCCTGCCAGACTCCAGTGAATTTGTAATCATAATTCACGTTTATGTTCTGTCCCAAGAACCATTTGTTAGCAATATCATCCTGGCCATCCCCGTACAAGGCTTTGATTTCTGTCTTTATTAATGTCAGGTTTAAATTGGTAGACCATTTGAAATTAGGTGAACTTATATTGTTGGAATTTATAAGAAATTCAAGTCCCTCGTTTTGGGTTTTTCCAATATTCTGAAAAACATAATCTATTCCATGAACTCCAGAAATGGCTCTTTTTAGCAAAAGATCTTCGGTGTTGTTTTTGTAAACATTTATTTCACCTGTTATTCGAGATTTGAATAGACCATAGTCCAAACCTATATTCAACGATTTTGTTGTTTCCCATCCTAATCCAGGAG
>JBAVQO010000512.1:0-2288 GCA_049694135.1 Gillisia sp.
TTCCACTTATTTAGGAGTTACTTTTGACAAGATTCTTTTGAGGCCGACGAGTCTTGGTTTGGATACTGTTGTCAAAACTGCAAGCTTAAAAACGAAAAGAGTAGTAAAAACAACAAAAAACTGGAAAGCAGGTCTTTCCATGAGGGAAAGAATTTTAGTCGCAGTAGGAGTCAGAATATTACAGGCTATTCCTCATAAACTTGAGAAAAACTAAGAAAATTAATTTCATGAGGTTAATAGATAAAAGGTGTATTAATCTTAGATATAATTGAAAGATGTGTGTAATTAACGGTATCCATTTTAATAAAGATCAAACAAAAGCTGAAATTGCCCGCATTCTGGGTGGGATGAATGAGAAAATAATTCATCGGGGGCCCGATGAAGATGGTTTCTTCACACATGAAACTGAAGCATTTTCCCTCGGAATGGCCATGAGGAGACTTTCCATCATTGACCTAAGTACGGGAAAACAACCTATTTTCTCCGATGACGGTAAAATCTGTATTGTATTTAACGGCGAAATCTACAACTACAAAAAACTTAAAAAGCTTTTACAGTCCCGAGATGTCGAGTTTTACACTACTTCAGACACCGAAGTTATTTTAAAGCTTTATGAGGAATTTGGTACAGAGTCTTTCTCTATGCTGGACGGAATGTTCGGTTTCAGTATTTATGACGAGAGGCGGGGCAAGGTTTTTATTGCCAGAGACTTTTTTGGGGAGAAACCTCTTTACTATTATCAAACCAGTGAAAAATTTTTTTGGGCTTCAGAATTGAAATCCATTATTTCAGCTCTTGACAGAAAACCTGAAATTTCACGGAAGGCGCTTAATCTTTATTTTCAGCTGACCTATATTCCGGCGCCTTTCAGTATCTATGAAAATATACATAAACTGGAAGCGAATCACTATCTTGAGATTGATTGCTCAAACTTCTCTTTCAATATTCATGAAATAGAACAAAACTTTCCGCAGGACGTTCCTGCAAAGATCAGTTTTGAGCAGGCAAAAAAGCAGACACACGACCTGGTAAGTGAGAGCGTGGAAAGCCGATCGGTAGCTGATGTGCCACTGGGAACCTTTCTTTCAGGGGGTGTAGACTCTTCAATAGTCTCTCTGGCATTGGCAAAACAGAAAGAAGAGCGAATTGATACCTTTTCTATTGGCTTCGAAAAAAAATCTTTTGATGAATCTGATAAAGCGAGAACTGTCGCTAAGCTTATTAATAGCCGACATCACGAGTTCATTATTTCGATACAGGACCTGAAAGAAAATTTTAATAATATTCTGCTGAATTTTGATGAACCCTTTGCCGATTCTTCTTCCCTGCCGACTTATCTTGTGGCGCACAAAACCCGGCAGCATGTAAAAGTGGCATTGACTGGCGATGGTGGAGATGAGGTCTTTGGGGGCTATAACAAGTATTATATGGGGAAACTGAATACCCGTTATACTTCTGTTGTTCCTGGGGTACTCCATGAAGGGCTCAGGAAAATGGTTCAGCCTGTCCTTTCTACTAAAGATGATAAACGGGGAATGCGCTTTAAGCTGAAAAGGCTGATGAATGCGATCAACTATGAAGGTGACTTTTATTACAACATCATTTCTCTGGCATATCAGTCGGCGGAACTGGAACAGATCCTGAAACCACAAGTTTTTGAGAAGGACAGTTTTCAGCATTACAAAGATCAAAGGGATCAAAAAGCCAGATCCCTCACAGATTTTCGAGACATTGATAAGATGATGAGCCTGGAAGGAGATATGTTGGTGAAAGTAGACCGGACCAGTATGCTAACGTCCCTTGAAAGCCGGGCTCCTTTTATAAATAAAAATTTATGGAATTTCACAGCTCAACTTCCTGAAGACTTCCTGATGAAAGGCTGGAATAAGAAATACCTCCTGAAAGAGGCGTTTAAAGAATATTTTCCTGATGGTTTTCTCGATAAGTCCAAAAAAGGCTTTGGTGTTCCTGTAGGAGATTGGTTAAGGGAGCATTTGTCTTCGGAACTGGAGTCTTACATTGATCCTAAATTCCTTGAAAGTCAGAATATTTTTGAGTCAGATAAAATCAGAGAAATTGTGAGAAGGCATCTTTCAGGCAAGGAAGACAATACCTTCAGGGTCTGGACTTTTTATTGTTTTCAGAAATGGTATAAAGAAACCTATTTTAGCATTTGATATGCCTTCCAAAACCTACATCATCGGTGAAATTGGCCAAAACCACAATGGTTCCGTAGAGATCGCAAAGAAGATCGTCGATCTTGCGGCAACTCCTGTGAAGGATGAGCT
>JBAVQO010000513.1:0-1513 GCA_049694135.1 Gillisia sp.
GTTTTATTGTACTAAAATTGTTCTAAAAATTGAAATATTCCCTTGCATTGCGATAGCTTATATCGGCAATGATTTTTCCTACCAGTTCAAAATCATTTGGCAGCTCGCCGGCTTCCATCTCTTCTCCAAACAAGTTGCACAACACTCTTCTGAAATATTCATGTCGTGGGAAAGACAAAAAGCTCCTGGAGTCGGTAAGCATTCCTATAAAGCAACTCACCAGCCCCATATTAGAAAGCGCGTTGAGTTGTTTGATTATCCCGTCTTTCTGATCTAAAAACCACCAGCCGGAACCAAACTGAACTTTTCCTTTTACGCTTCCATCATTAAAATTCCCAATCATACTGGCAAAAATCTCATTATCGGCAGGATTCAGGTTGTATAAAATGGTTTTAGCCAGTTTATCTTTTCCGTCTAAAGCATCTAAAAATGAAGAAAGATTTTCTGCCTGCGGAAAATCGGCAATAGAATCCCAACCGGTATCGGGGCCTAATTCCTTTAGCATTCGCTTATTGTTATTTCGCAACGCACCCAAATGAAACTGCTGCACCCAACCTAAATCTGAATAAATTTCGCATAAATGAAGCAATAATGCTGTCTTGAATTTTTCGGCTTCTAAATCAGTTACATTTTCACCTTTTCTTCGCTTGTTGAAAATCGAAGCAATTTCTTCGTCTTCGGCTTCTTCAAAAGAGATAGAATTTAACCCGTGATCGCAGAGTCGGCATCCATTTTCGTGGAAATAATCGATCCTGGTCTTGAGGGCTTTTTTCAAATTTTCATAAGATTCTATAGAAACATCAGCTACTTCTGAAAGCTTATCGAGGTAGTTGTTATAGCTTTCATTATCTATAAGAATGGCTTTATCGGGCCTAAAAGCGGTACTGATTTTTATCTCGAAATCGCTTTTGGCCAACTGCTGATGATATTCGAGGGTATCGATAGGATCTTCGGTCGTACAAAGCGTTGTTACGTTCATTTTTCGCAAGAGTCCGCGGCAGGAAAATTCCGGTTGCTGTAGTTTTTTATTTACTTCTTCATAAATGCGTTCGGCAGATTCTTCATTTAAAAGTTCATCTATTCCGAAGTATCTTTTAAGCTCCAGATGCGTCCAG
The DNA here is from genome assembly GCA_049694135.1 of Gillisia sp. Classification (GTDB taxonomy): domain Bacteria; phylum Bacteroidota; class Bacteroidia; order Flavobacteriales; family Flavobacteriaceae; genus Gillisia. The sequence continues at coordinate 1,116 of JBAVQO010000513.1, forward strand.
TGATATAATGGATTCCGCAGTGTATAAGGCACCGTTTTGGCCCAGGCCATAAATTTTTCTTTATCGCTGGCGTCTCCGGTTATATATTTTTCATCCACTCCCATGGTGCGCATTGCACGCCACTTATAGTGATCGCCGGCAATCCAAACCTGGGTGATATTGTCAAAAACTCTATCCTCCGCAATCTCCTTTGGAGATAAATGATTGTGATAGTCGATTATAGGTTGTGGAGCCGCATATTCGTTATACAATTTTTCTGCCGCTGAATTGTGCAACAGAAAATGATCGGTTATAAAAGTTTCGTTTTTCATTGTTATTTTTCTTCTTTTTCTTTTTCCTGGCAATCATCTTCCCATCCATCCGCCGTCAACCAGCATTACCGAACCGCTCATATAGTC
>JBAVQO010000514.1:0-2925 GCA_049694135.1 Gillisia sp.
CTAAAAAGCTTCAGCAGCAGATTGTGGAGGGTAAAACAGCTAAGGAAATCCGAAATTCATGGAAACCTGATCTTGAAAAATTTCAGAAAATCAGAAAAAAATATTTATTCTATAAACCTTAAGAAAATGATATATGTAATTTCTGCTCCTATTGTATTTTTTATTGCAGCTATCGCAATTATTCTGCCCATTGTAGCGATTATAAATCTGCTGGCGAATGATTTTTCAACCAGAAACAAATTAATTTGGGTATTACTTATCGTGCTGCTACCTTTCTTTGGCTCTATCCTCTATTTTTTAATGAAGAACAGGTACAAAAGATAATTTTAAGACTTTATTCTCTTTTTCATCTCTTCTACAATATTGTAGGCAGCGGGACAGATAGCGGTATTTTTAATAGTGAGGTTCGAAATTTTATGAAAATCCTTTCTGTCGGTATGGGGGTATTCTCTGCAGGCTTTGGGCCGCACCTCGTATATGGAACAGTAATTATCGGCTCCTAAAAACTCACAGGGCACTTTTTGCAGTACGTAATCTTTATCTTCATCGATCTGCAAATACCTGTCTATAAACCCGCTGGGTTTCATTCTGAAGTGTTTCGAAATACGCTCAATATCTTTATTAGTAAAAAGAGGTCCTGTGGTTTTACAACAGTTTGCACAATCGAGACAGTTAGTTCGCGAAAATTCCTCCTCGTGAAGCTCCTTCATAACAATATCAAGATTTTTGGGAGGTTTCTTGCGCAGCTTATTAAAAAACCTTTTATTCTCTTTCTCCTTATCTTTGGCCTTTTCAGGAAGGCTGTTGAGGATTTCTTCCATACCGCAAAGATATAACAATGCAACACAGAGACAATACTAAAGATGTTTTCGGAAAGGCAATTTCTGCCTGGTATCATAAACAGGATGCTACTCCCATTGAAGTGCATTCACCAGATTTTGAAGATGATACTATTCCGATAGACCACCTTTTCAGAAGTTATAAAGAGATGCCGTTCCTCGAAAAAAAGGCGCTTAGTTTATGTAAAGGAAGCGTTTTAGATATTGGTTGTGGCGCCGGAAGTCACTCTTTATTTCTTCAGAAGAATAAAAACTTGCAGGTAACGGCGATAGACATTTCTGCCGGAGCTATCGAAATTTCTCGCAAACGCGGGGTCGAAAATGCCATGCATATCGATTTTTTTGAACTTGAAAAACTCAAATTCAACACGCTTCTGCTTTTGATGAATGGCACCGGAATTATCGGAAAAATTGAAAACCTGGATTCCTTCTTTCAGCATGCGCAAAAACTCTTACATCCGGACGGCCAGATTTTAGTAGATTCTTCAGACTTGAAATATCTTTTTGATGAAGATGAGGGCACAGGGATTGATCCCAGCGAACCGTATTACGGCCAACTGGAATTCAGTATAAGTTATAAAGGAGAGCTTTCCGAAAATTTTTATTGGCTCTATCTTTCCTTCGAGGTATTAAAATCGGCTGCAACAAGAAATTATTTTTCATGCGAACTGGTTCAGGAAGGGGAACACTACGATTATCTTGCACGCTTAAAACCGTTAATTACTTAAACCTGGTAATATATGCCAGGTAATTTTTATCTTTAGCCTCTAATAAATGCCTTAATTACACCCGATCTGTGAAGTTTAAAAAAGTATGGGGAATATTCCTTTTTCTATTGGTGACGGTAGGATGTTCCAAAGATTCCGGTACTTCCGGTGATACCAGCACCAAAATAGATAAAAGTCAAAATCTTCTCTCTCTTGGAGATTCTGCTCACGACTTGTTGAGCGACGAAAAATTTACCTCGATTTCTTTAGAAGTAGTGTATGTTTCAGGCTACCAGCCCTCCTCGACCACTCTAAGCAATTTAAAACAGTTTTTGGCGGATCATACCTATAAGCCGGACGGAATACATATTACAACGCGTGCCGTGGTCTCCTCTGGTAAGGCACCATTCAACATCGATGAAATCGCTGAAATAGAAACCCGGGAACGATTAACTTTTAATGCGGGCGATGAGATATCGGTATATATTTATTTTGCCGATGGCAGTAATGAGAATGATACCAGCACCCATGTGGTTCTTGGCTCTGCCTATAGAAACACCTCGATTGTTATCTACGGAAAAACCATCAATAAAATTGCGGCAAATTATAATGCTCCCGATAAAACCGTGATAGAAAGCACGACCCTCGAACACGAATTCGGTCACCTGTTTGGGCTTGTAAATGTAGGATCTCCCATGCAAACCCCGCATGAGGATCCCGATAATGAAGCGCATTGCAGTGTAAAAGGCTGTTTAATGAACGCCAATATCCAGTTTGGTGGAGGATTAGTTGATGTAATAGACAATAATGAAGTAATTCCGTTTGATGATTACTGCATTGCAGATCTAGAGGCAAACGGTGGAAAATAATTTGAATAAATGTTAAATTCGGAATGTTGAATTTTAAATTTTTCAATGCTGAAATTTTTACTTTTCAACCTTCACTCTTAACTAATTCCCATACACCTTTTCTCCATTCACGAAGGTCTGAAGCGCTTTAATATTTGGGATTTCATCTTCCGGACAGGTCATGATATCTTTATCGAGAATTACAAAATCTGCGAATTTTCCTGCTTCAATACTTCCTTTTTCAGCTTCTTCGAAATTGCTGTAGGCCGCCCAGATGGTCATTCCTTTTAGAGTTTCTTCCCTCGATAATTTTTGTTCAGGCATAAATCCTCCGCTGGGAGTGTGGTTCAGGTTCTTTCGGGCTACCGCGGCATAAAAGGTATAAAAAGGGCTTACGTGCTCCACCGGAAAATCTGTTCCCAAAGCTATGACTCCCGCCTGCTCCAGTAAGGTTTTATAGGCGTAAGCTCCTTTCATGCGTTCTTTCCCCAACCTGGTCTCTGCCCAATCCATGTCGCTGGTAGCATGAGT
>JBAVQO010000515.1:0-2226 GCA_049694135.1 Gillisia sp.
GTAAAAAGCGTAGACAGCGATCTTACCGTGGTAGCTTTTGAAAGAGTTGCTTTAGACTAAGCAATTTTCTGAAATAAACAAAAAACCGCTTTTCACAAAGCGGTTTTTTTATGCTGAACCAGATAATTTTAAAAATCTCATACGTCATGCTGAACTTGTTCAGCATCTTTTTCGTTTGAACGGATCCTGAAATAAATTCAGGATGACGCAATCTGCACGCCGTCATGCTGAACTCGTTTCAGTATCTTATTTTTTTTCCAATTTATACAACACAGGTTTACTTGGAGTCGCATCGTTTTCAAAAGAAGCGATCTGAAGATTCAGCAGATAATTCCCGTCTTCTACTTTGTTCGGAACGTAAATAAGTTCCGTAATAGTAGCATCAAAACGAGTGTTTTTAGGGTAATTCCAAAAGGCTTTATGCGCCAGTAATTTTCCGTCATCTTTTTCCCTGTCTACACTTGGCAGATCGATTAAAAGATGCTTCACTCCTATTTCTCGTATATATTTTGCAGCTTCTTCCTCTAAATACGGTGGATTTGTATTTGAATATTTCCTGGATCGTTTTTCAATATAATTCGGAAGGGTTCTAATAATTAAAGCCTCTGCACTACCCGATTTAAATTTTTCCAGTATTTGTGCTTTTGTTATAACCATATCTTCTCCCCTTTTTTCCGGCTCTATTGAAATAAGTTTCGCACTAAAAAAGAAGGTTTTAAGGCTTTCATTAATGCTATAAAATTCACGGGTAATATGGCCTACACATTCGGTATGAGTTCCGTGAGCGTGCGGGTTAAACTGGATAGTATTAAAATTTGTAGAAGATCCCTCGGTAACTTTCCCAATAAAATCCTCGCTCTTTACGGGCATAATTTTAGGAGCATCCAGATACCACGCCACCGGATTTTTAGAATCTCCACGAAGGCTAAGGGAAATATCCAGGGGTTTTGAGAAATCTATGTGGTAACTAATATTGTTTATCTTAAAATCTACTTTCATTTTTACTTAGGCTAACCCTCAAATTTACTCTATATAAAACAAATCGCTGGCGATGCCATCACTTAAAAATTTCCCTATGGAAGAGATCTTTAAGGTATCTCCTTCTTTTACGAGGAGGCCCTTTTCTAAAAACGGTTGAATTTCTTTTACTAAATTTTGATAATATTTATCAGCGAAACTCTTCTTTACTTCTTCTAAAGAAATGCCCCACATGGTTCGCAATCTCGTCATTACATACTCATTGTATTTGTCAGATTCTGAAAGTTCTTCTTCTTCAAAAGGCAAAATATTTTCAAATATTTTTTTGATATATAGCGAGTTATTGCTCAAATTCCACCGTCTTAAAACACCATTAAAAGAATGTGCCGAAGGCCCGATTCCCAAATAAGGCTTTCCCGTCCAGTACGCGGTATTATTTCTTGAAAAATAGCCGGGTTTCCCGAAATTAGAAAATTCGTAATGGATAAAACCTTCCTGCTGAAGTTTATCCACTAAAATCTCAAAATGTCGTTTCGCCATTTCATCGTCTACCGGTTTTATTTTTCGTTTCTCTATAAATTTTTTAAGAGCTGTATTGGGTTCCACGGTCAACGCGTAACAGGAAAAATGTGGCAATTCAAAGTCGAGAGCTTTCTGAATATTTTCTTGCCAGCGTTTTTCGGTCATTCCAGGGATTCCGTAAATCAAATCTATAGAAATGTTATCAAAAAACTCCTTTGCCAGCACAATACTTTTTGCAGCTTCTTCTGCATTATGAGCACGATTCATCATTTCCAGATCTTCCTGAAAAAACGATTGTACCCCAATGCTAAGCCGGTTGATTCCGGCTTCTTTAAATATTGAAAGTTTTTCTTCAGAAAGATCATCGGGATTTGCTTCCAGGGTAATTTCAGGATCTTCTGAAATTTCAAAATTGCCGTAAATAGTGATAAAAATCTTCTTCAGATCTTCTTCAGAAAGCAACGAAGGTGTTCCTCCTCCAAAATAGATGCATTCCACCATAGTTTCCGAAAATTCATCTTTCCGAAGCTCTAATTCTTTACAAAGCATTTCCACCAATTCTCCTTTCTTTTTTACTGAAGTAGAAAAATGGAAATCACAGTAATGGCAAGCCTGTTTGCAAAATGGAATATGGAGGTAAATGGCCCCTCCTACCCTCCCCAAAGGGGAGGAATGCAAATTGTGTACTACAGTTTTCTTTTGATTGGATAACATGTATTTTAATAT
>JBAVQO010000516.1:0-1573 GCA_049694135.1 Gillisia sp.
CATCAAAACTGAGCAGATACGGAATTCGGTCTTCCACAACGGTTTCTTTTACCGCCTTTTGAAGCGCGGCAGCTTCAATAAGTTCAATGGCGTGGGTGGGCAAAAAGTAGATCACACTTTCTTTACCCGGCTGGTGGCCGCTACGCCCCGCCCGCTGAATGAATCTTGCAACTCCCTTGGGGCCGCCAATCTGAATGATCGTTTCCACTGGCGCAAAATCCACCCCCAGATCCAGGCTGGAGGTACAAACAACAGCTTTCAGGCTTTCATTGCGAATCGCCTGCTCTACCCAAAGTCGCGTTTCTTTGTTGATGCTGCCGTGGTGCATGGCGATATCGCCGGCAAATTCTGGATATTTATTCAACAATCTCTGGAACCAGATCTCGCACTGGCTTCGGGTATTGGTGAACAACAACGTGGTGCGGGAATTTTTAATGATGGGCACCACATAATCTATAAGATGCAGTCCCAAATGCCCCCGCCACGGAAAACGCTCCATTTTATCCGGAATTATGGATTTAACCGTAATCTTTTTGTCGAGACTCGCACGGATCAATTCTGAATTTTTAAAAGCTTCGGAATCCGGACCTAATAACACCTCCCTGGCCTGCTGAAGATTCCCGATCGTTGCCGAAATCCCCCAGATTTTAAGCTTTTTACTCACCGTTTTTAACCGCGACAGCGCCAGTTCTACCTGCACTCCTCTTTTGGCCCCCAGCAATTCATGCCATTCGTCTATTACAATCGCATCCAAATTTTTAAAGGTTTTATCATAACCTTTTGAAGAAAGCAGCAGTTGCAAACTTTCGGGAGTTGTAATTAGCAAATCCGGCATCTGTTTTTTTTGCGCTGCTCTTTCCTTTTGGGAAGTGTCGCCTGTTCTAATTCCTACAGATAAAGAAGTTCCGGTATCCTCGGCAAATTTTCGTGCCGAAAGTTCAATTTCTACAGAAAGTGCACGCAGCGGAGTGATCCATAAGGCCTTCAGGCCTTTTTTATGCCGGGTTTTATAATCGGGATTTTTCTTTATGTATTCAAGAACAATAGGAATCCAGAGAGCGTAGGTTTTTCCGCTTCCGGTGGGCGCGTTTAAAAGGCCGTTTTTACCTTTCAAATAAGCATTCCATGTTTCTTTCTGAAAAGCAAAAGGTTTCCACTGCTGATTACTGAACCAGGTTTCGGCTATATCTAAAAGTTCCTTTTTAGTCATATTTTTTGCCCTGGCAGAGGTAATTATTTTGGGATTAAATTCTTTAGATCCTCTAAAGTATTGGCATCTTTTATGCGTTTGTCGTGCCTCCAGCGCAAAATTCTGGGGAACCTCGTGGCCACTCCGCTTTTATGACGGCTGGATTCGGCGATGCCTTCAAAAGCGATTTCAAAAACATGATGTGGAGTCACACTTCTTACCGGGCCAAACCTTTCTAAAGTATTTTTTTTAATCCAGGCATCCATTTTTCTGAATTCCGCATCGGTCAATCCGGAATACGCTTTGGCAAAGGTTACCAGTTCTGTTTTTCCTTCATCCCAAAGAGCGAAAGTGTAGTCGGTAAACAAATTAGACCTTCTACCA
>JBAVQO010000517.1:0-3865 GCA_049694135.1 Gillisia sp.
ATATAGGTTCATTTTGATTGTTAGTCGTTATCGCCATAAATTTTAGGCCAGTTTCCAGAAGTGTTTACCTCTTCCATAGAACCAACTTGTATAAATTTTCCATTTACTCCATCTACAGGAACTACCTGTTCTTCCTGGTTCACTAAATCGTTGCTCTGGTCGTAAAGTACTTTACTCTTAGGTACTTTTACAACAAAAACAGGAATTTTAGAATCGTTTTTGGTTATAAAACCGGCATCCATATCAAATTTAGCATCAGAACCCTCGATTGGCACGTTCATCATATCCTTGTAACGAGTGGTATTCTTAAAAAGGGAATCTTTAACCGATGTATATCCTAAAGTATCAACTAAAACAATATCCTTGTATTTATCTACTCCGTATGTCTTTTTATACTCCTGATCCAGAACGGTAGTGTCCCGGCGTTGTGTGTTCACAAATTTTGCAGTATCCACAAATTTTATAAGACTGGGGAAATCTTTTGCAAAAGTACCTGTAACTTCTTCGTGCGCTAATTGTGCAGAACGAATGTCTCGTAGACGGTCAATTACTTTAGCGTAACGCTTTTCTTTAACTTTATCAAACTGGATTGGCTCATACACCGCATCAAATACGAGGTATCCCAAAAAGATTATCGCAACCCAAAGGAGTAATTGAAATACAAGTTTCATGCTTTCTGAAATTTTTAATTAATTAGAGTTCATCGCAAATCTACAATTTTTTTTTATTCGGAAAAGTTTCTGCCCTAAAAATCCATTGTTATCTTTGACATTAGCAACAATATCTATGGAAACCTTAACTGCCGAAAAATTCTATCAGCTACTAATCAGAGATTTAGGATTTTCGGCAAAAGTGAAGCAGGATATCGCTTTGCAGCAACTCTCGCAATATGTGGTAAATCCGGAACCGGATGGGCTTTTTTTATTAAAAGGCTATGCGGGAACCGGGAAAACTACCATCATTAGTGCATTGGTTAAAAATCTCTGGAAGATACGCCGTTCTTCTATTCTTCTGGCTCCTACAGGTCGGGCAGCCAAGGTGATCTCTTTATATTCGGGCCAGGAAGCTCAGACCATTCACCGTAAAATTTATTATCCGAAGAAAACCGGGGGCACGGGAGTTCAATTTGTTTTGCAACCCAATAAACATCGAAATGCTATCTTTATTGTAGACGAGGCTTCCATGATCCCAGATGAGAGCCAGGATGCAAAGCTGTTCGAAAATAACGGTTTACTGGCAGACCTTATTCAATATGTATATTCCGGGCATAAATGTCAGTTGATTTTAATCGGCGATACCGCACAGCTACCACCCGTGAAACTGGAGATGAGTCCCGCTTTGGAAGAACAAACCCTTCAGCAAAATTATGGAAAGGAAGTTGCCCATATCGAGTTAGATGAAGTGGTGCGCCAGAGTGAGGAAAGCGATATTTTATTGAATGCCACAAAAATAAGAGAGGTGCTTTCTGACGGATTTTATGATTCTTTTCAGTTCCAGTTGACAGATAAAGCAGATCTCATTCGTCTCATCGATGGTCATGAAATTTTGGATGCCATTCAGGATGCTTATGACTCGCTGGGTCACGAGGAAACTACTATAATTGTTAGATCTAATAAAAGGGCCAATCAGTACAATCAGCAGATACGTTCCCGAATTCTTTTTCAGGAAGAGGAGCTCTCACCGGGCGATTATTTAATGGTGGTAAAAAACAATTATTTTTGGATTAAACCCAGTTCCGAAGCCGGATTCATCGCTAATGGAGACATAATAAAAGTGTTAGAAATTTATGCTTTTAAAGAACTTTATGGCTATAGATTTGCCGAAGTAAAGGTGCAAATGGTAGATTACCCTAAAATGAAACCTTTTGAAACGGTTCTAATACTGGATACGTTGGAGAGCAATTCGCCGTCGTTGACTTACGACGAGTCCAACAAACTCTACCAGGAGGTAATGAAGGATTACGAAAATGAAACTTCAAAATATAAAAAGTTTCTGAAGGTTAAGAACAACAAGTTTTTTAATGCCTTACAAATAAAATTCAGCTATGCCATGACCTGTCACAAATCGCAAGGTGGCCAGTGGAATACCGTTTTTGTGGAACAGCCATACTTACCTAATGGGATTGATAAAGACTATTTAAGGTGGCTCTATACAGCGGTGACCAGAGCTACAGAAAAATTATACCTGATAGGGTTTAAAGAGGAATTTTTCGAAAAAGAGTAATATTTGCAACTATCGTTCTTGCTAAAAAAACCTGAAAGACAAATGATTAACAATCTTTAAAAGAGTAAAAAAATAATATAAAATCTTCAGTAATGAGTTCAGAAAAACCGCTTAAAAAAATCGCTATGATCCCCGCCCGATACGAGGCTACAAGATTTCCGGGAAAACTTATGCAGGATCTTAACGGGAAAACGGTTATTAGAAGAACCTACGAAGCGGCAATTCAAACCGGACTTTTCGATAAAGTGTATGTAGTAACCGACAGCCCCATTATTTACGATGAAATTATAAAACTTGGCGGCAGTGTTCTTAGAAGTAAAAAGGAACATGAATGTGGCAGCGACAGAATAGCAGAGGCTGTTGAAAATATGGATGTGGATATTATTGTAAACATTCAGGGAGATGAACCTCTTATAGATCAGGAAAGTTTAAGCAAGCTTTTGATGGTATTCGATTTCGATAAAGAAGAAGTGATAGACCTTGCTTCTCTAAAAACGCCACTATATGAGAGCGACGAAATAACGTCGCCAAATAATGTAAAAGTAGTTACTGCAAAAAATAATCTTGCCCTGTATTTTTCACGATTTCCGATTCCATACCCCCGGGAAACCAGCGCCGGAACCATCTATTTCAAACACATTGGGGTGTATGCCTTTAGAAAAAGAGCGCTCATGGATTTTACAAAATATCCTATGTTACCCCTGGAGGCAACTGAAAAAATCGAAGCACTGCGGTACCTGGAATATGGAAAAAATATCATGATGGTAGAAACCGATTTTAAGGGAATCGGGATCGATACTCCTGAAGATTTAGAAAAAGCCAGGAAAATTTTTAGTGATCATTAATTTTTCTGACATAAGCCTAAAAAGCTGTTTCCCGAAGATTTTATCCCGAAACTGCTTTTTTGTACACCCTGAGCGCACGCTCGCGGGCTGTTTTATGATCTACCATTTCTTCGGGATATTTAGCAGTTCCAAGCTCCTTCACCCATTTTTTAATGTACTCCCGATCTTTATCGTAATCTTCAATTTGAGTAGTAGGGTTAAAAATTCTGAAATAAGGCGCTGCATCAACGCCGCTTCCGGCAACCCACTGCCAGTTTCCCACGTTCGAACTCATTTCATAATCCAACAATTTTTCAGCAAAATAAGCTTCTCCCCAGCGCCAGTCGATTAAAAGATGTTTGCATAAAAAACTTCCCACCAGCATTCGAACCCGGTTGTGCATAAATCCCGTCTGGTTTAACTGCCGCATTCCGGCATCGACCATTGGAAATCCTGTAGTGCCATTTTTCCATTTTTCAAACTCCTGCTGATTATTGCGCCATTCAATCCTGTCATACTTTTTCTTAAACGATTCCGTAACCGTTTCCGGGAAATGATCGAGAATCTGCATAAAAAATTCTCTCCAAATCAACTCCTGCCAAAAAGTTTCATCTTTTTCAGAAATGGCTTTTTTCATCATTTTTCGGATACTCACCGTTCCGAACCGGAGATGCGGGCCCAAACGTGAAGTAGCATCTTTTGCTGGGAAATTGCGGGTGTTCTTGTATTCGTTTATAAGAGAGGGTGTAACCTCGTACTCCGGAACTTTTATGGAAGATTTTGTAAACCCAATATCTTCAAGGCTCAGGTTGGGAAAT
>JBAVQO010000518.1:0-3289 GCA_049694135.1 Gillisia sp.
CCGTATATCAGTCCGCTGCTCTTAAGACCGCGAAGCTGAAGCGGAGAAAAATAAAAATTTAGTAAGGTGTCGGAAATTTCCGGAGCCCCGCCCAACTGACAATTGAATGAAAGTTCTTCCAGTTCGGGAAAAAATCGAATTCCGCTTTCGCCTTCCCTTAACGCTTTTTCAAAATTGGTTAATCCAACTGCGTTTGGTGCCGCAACGCCCATTCCTGTTATAACTACTCTTCTTTTCTTCATTGGGAAGTTTCATTTCTAAACATTCCGGCCAGAGTACCTTTACATACCATTTCTCCTTCCTGATTGTTCATTTGTACCTCGCATTTCAGCTTTTGAAAGCGGAAATATTTTTTAACCGATTTTACCGTTACTTTTTCATTAGGAAAAACGGGTAGAAAAAATTCTACTTCCGAAGAGGTAAAAGCAACCGAAGTGGTAACGACTTCGGTACATTCATTAATAAAAATCCCCAGGCACACCAGTCCGATCTGGGCCATACATTCAGTGAGAAGTACCCCGGGGGTGACGGGCTTATCTTTAAAATGCCCGCTGTAGAACCAGGAATCTGAAGGAAAGGTATAGGTTCCCACAATATGAATTTCGTCTACCTCGAGAATTTCATCTACAAACAAAAAAGGTTCCTGATAAGGAAGTTTAGATAAGATTTCGCTGTTTTTCACCAGTAATTGCGGTTATTTTAGATGTTCTCCTCCATTTACAGGAATGATGGTTCCGGTAATCCAGCTTGCCTCATCTTTGCTCAGCAAATACACCACATTCGCAACATCATTAGGTACAGTAAGTCTTTTAAACGGGTTATGTTTGAGCGCATGCATTCGCAGGCTTTCATTTCCCGGAATCATTTGGAAAGACCTCGTGACGGTTACTCCCGCCTGGATGCAGTTTGCACGAATTCCATAAGGTGCATATTCGAGCGCCATACTTCTGGTTATGGCTTCCAAAGCCACTTTTGCAGCAGAAACCGCGGCATAATTTTCCCAGGCTTTTTTGTTTCCTTCACTGGTAAAGGAAATCACCCGGGCATCTTTAGAAAATAATCCGGCCTTAAAAATAGCCTGTGTCCAATCATACAGGCTTAGAGCCATCGCATCTATTGTGAGCTGAAAATCGATATTTTCGAGCACCGGCTCGGTGCCTGTCATAGGCTTAAGGTTTCCTTTCGCAATACTGTGCAATAAAGTTCTTATTTTTCCATTATAACCCAAAATTTCGGCGATCTGGGAAACCAGGTTGGCTCTTTTTTCTTTTTGAATGGCATCTACATTAAAACTTTCTAGCCGCACTCCCGATTCCCTTATTTCGTCGAAAGCTTCTTCAATTTCCAATATTTCCGACCGCCGATCGCGATGAATTATAATAATGTTCATCCCGTGTTTCGCGAGCTTTCTGGCGCTGGCATACCCGAGCCCGCTGCTGCCGCCCAGAATAAGAGCCCAGTAATTAAGATCTTTAAATTCTGCTACCATTGTAATAAAATTCGTTGAGCCGAGAAACCAGGGCCAAAACTAAGCATCAGTCCCTGTTCGCCTTTAGAAATGTCTTTATTCAGAAACCGTTCCAGCACATATAAAACTGTAACACTGCTCATATTTCCGTAGAGCCGAAGAACTTCCCGGGTATCATTAATATTCTTTCCTAAGTTACCAAAAAGATCAGAAACAGTCTGTACAATCTTTTTTCCGCCGGGATGAAAAATTAAATGATCAACTTTTTGAATATTGCTGTTGTTTTTTTCCAAAAAAGGATGAATGATGTCAGGGAATTTTCTGGCGATGGTTTCCGGCACTGCGGGATCGAGTATCATCTGCAATCCGCTATTAGTAAGGCTAAAACCCATTAAATGAGTAGCATTAAAGTAGTGATACATTTCTTCTGCAATAATCTCGGGGCCCTTTGCCTTCTCTTCAGAAGAAAGTAGCACGCAGGCCGCACCATCACCAAAAATAGCCGCGCTTACCATATTAGCCATACTAAAATCGTTCAGCTGAAAAGTTGCAGTAGGACTTTCCACCGCAATCACCGCCGCCCGTTTTTCCGGATGGGCCTTTAAAAAATTCTTTGCGTAGATCATTCCTGAAATTCCCGCGGCACACCCCATTTCTGTTACCGGAAGCCTGGTGATATTCTGGTTAAGTTCCAAATCGTTAATAAGATAGGCATCCAAAGAAGGAATCATGATCCCGGTACAACTTACCGTTATTATATAGTCGAGGGACTTAGGTTCCCAGCCAGCAGCTTTCAATGCTTTTTGCAGAACATTCTTTCCTAATTTTTTTATCTCACGAATATAAATATCGTTCTTATCTTGAAACGAGGTAGCTGTAAAAACCTCTTCGGGATCCATAATGGAATAACGTTTATCTACTCCCGCGCCTTCAAATATTTTTAAAATTTTTCTTCGGAATCGCTCTTCCTGTCCTTCCAACCAGCCTTCAACAAGAGGTAAAACTTCCGACGTTTCTCTGGAATACTGCGGCAATTCTTTTTGGACTTTTACAATTTTTACACTCATAGTTTATGTTTTAATGATCCAGCGGAACCTGAATGCCCACTGCCATGAAATATCTTGTTTGGTGGCCGGTATTTTTGAGGCCAGCATTTTTAAATCTTTTCTTTTAAACCCTCGTAAAATAGAGATTAATCCGTCTTTTCTTGCTATTTCGTTCGAAATAAAAACGGCGCAAAATGCCTGAAACAAAATGTAGGCGCTTTTGCTGCGATGCAAATCGTTGATTACAATTCCAATTTCCGCCTGCCTGCAAAAATTGTTCATAATAGAAATGATCTCCGGGTTCTTAAAATGATGCAATGTAAGAGTGCAGAGAATAACATCAAATTTCCGGTTTTGAAATTCATTATTGAAAATATTGTGTTCTGCAAATTCAATTTCCGGATAATCTCTGGAAAGTTCCCGGGCAATCCCTACGGCATGAGGATTGGCATCAATCCCGATAAGTTGTAAATTAACCCCTGCTTTTCTACCCCAGGTTGCCAACTCTCTTAACACCGCACCACTACCACAACCAATATCTGCAATACGCACGGGATCTGGTATCGGATGTGTTTTCAGTAATTTTTTCACTCCCTGTATGGTGATGGAATTACCTCCCAACCATTTATTTATTTTATCCAGATCATTCAAAGTTTTTCGAAGATCGTTTCCGCGGAGTTCGAAATCATCCATGATTTCTGCTTCCCGGCTCCTGTTTTTAGTATTGGGAATTTTCATAAAGCAGCAGATCCGTGGGTTTTGGAAATAATAAAAG
>JBAVQO010000519.1:0-3904 GCA_049694135.1 Gillisia sp.
GTGCAGCGTGGCTGGCCCGGGTTCCATTAAGGTTACATACAGTGGCAGGATTGCCATTAATGGAAACCACCGGACTAAAAAGAATGTTGCTTAACTTTGTAGAAAAAACCACTTATAGGTTCGCAACCCGAGTATACCCGAATTCAATAGGTCTTAAGCAAATAATTTTAAACGAAGGCTTTGCAAAAGAGTCAGAATTAAAAATTCTGGGACGAGGAAGTTCTAATGGTATCGATACTTCCTATTTCAATCCTGACAAATTTTCAGAAGATTATAAGAAGGAATTTAGAGAAAAAGTCAAGATAACTTCGGACGCGATTGTATTTATTTTTATAGGGAGATTGGTATCCGAAAAAGGCATAAATGAACTGGTGGCTGCCTTCCAACAATTATATGCGGAGGATTCTTCTGTTAGATTGTTACTGGTAGGACCGTTTGAAACAGAATTAGATCCGCTGAAGCCTTCAACTATGGAGACTATAAAAGCGCATTCGGCTATTATTTCCGTAGGATATCAGCAAGATGTAAGACCTTTTCTTTCCATTGCAGATGTATTGGCCTTTCCCAGTTATCGTGAGGGATTTCCGAATGTTGTCATGCAGGCAGGAGCAATGAATTTAGGTTCCATAGTAACCGATATAAATGGTTGCAATGAAATTATAATCACCGATAAAAATGGTTTGATTATTCCCCCTAAGGATGAGCAGGCACTTTTTAAAGCAATGGAAACACTGACTTTAAATAGAGAATTAAGAACAAAATTTCAAAGAAAATCGAGACAGATGATTTGCGAAAATTATGATAGGAAAGAATTTTGGAATTGCCTTTTAGATGAATATAGGAACCTGGAGCAATCCCTCCGGTAACGATAACAGTATTTTTAGAGTTATGAAGAGTAATTTTTGTAATTTTCGACGAATTTAAACACAGGGACTTTTACGCTGATGTATCAGAATTTTTTTAAGCCAATTATTGATTTTGTAATAGCTTTTATGGCATTATTAATTCTAAGTCCGTTAATTATTTTAGTGGCAGTTTTGTTAATTTTGGCCACGCATGAAAATCCATTTTTTCTTCAGAAACGTCCTGGTAAAAATGGAAGAATCTTCAGGATTGTCAAATTTAAAACAATGACAAATAAGCGGGATGAAAAAGGGAACCTGCTTCCGGATGCCGAAAGATTAACTTCTACAGGAAAAATTATTAGAAAAACATCTATAGATGAAGTCCCGCAATTGTGGAACGTATTGGTAGGAGATATGAGCCTTATTGGGCCCCGCCCATTGCTTCCGCAATATCTGCCTATCTATAACGAGCATCAGCAAAAACGTCATCTCGTAAAACCCGGAATAACCGGGTGGGCACAGGTAAACGGTAGAAATGCAATTAGCTGGAGCCAAAAATTCGATTACGATGTATGGTATGTCGAAAATATTTCGGCGGCGCTGGATGCAAAAATAATCTTGAGAACAGTGAGAAAAGTGTTGATTTCTGAAGGTATAAACTCAGATAACATGGCAACTACAGAACCTTTCAATGGAAAGAACTAAAATAAATATTATTGGGGCCAGCGGTCATGCCAAAGTCATTATAGATATTTTAAAGTCATTAAAAATAGAAATCGATTCTATTTTTGATGATGATGAAAATATAGAACAGGTTTCGGGTTACCCTGTGATTCATACCCGTGAATTCGCAAAGTATGATGCTCCTTTTGTTGTGGCAATAGGAAATAATCAAGTTCGAAAAAATTTATCCTTTAAATTGAATGCTATTTCAAATCCTCTTGTACACCCTACAGCCGTGATTTCACAAACATCACCAGTAGGTGCAGGTTCTGTGGTCATGCCCAATGCTGTCATAAATGCAGACACTGTGGTGGGGGAACACTGCATTATAAACACAGGAAGTTTGGTCGAACATGATTGTATTTTAGAAGATTGGGTGCATATTTCTCCAAATGCCACGGTTGCAGGTGGTGTAAAAATTGGAGAAGGTACTCATATTGGCATCGGTGCCGCAGTTATTCCGAATATCACTATTGGAAAATGGGTTACTATAGGAGCCGGAAGTGTGGTGATAGAAAATATTCCCGATAATGCTGTAGTAGTGGGGAATCCCGGCCGTATAATTAAATACATAAACAAACCTTTATGAAAAAATCTAAAATCTGGCTTTCCTCTCCGCATATGGGAGGAAAGGAACAGGAATATATAAATGAAGCATTTCAGGAAAACTGGATCGCACCCTTAGGACCTAACGTTACAGGATTTGAAGGAGATTTAAAAGAATATCTTTTTTCCGAAGAAAAAGATGCTGAAGGATCGGTGGCGGCATTGAGCTCGGGAACGGCCGCCCTTCATCTCGCATTGATTCTGTTAGGGGTTAAACCGGGAGATGAAGTTCTCTGCCAAAGCATGACTTTTGCCGCTTCTGCCAATCCTATTGCCTACTTAGGAGCCAAACCTGTTTTTATTGATTCCGAAGAAGACACCCTCAATCTATCACCTGAATTTCTAGAGCAGGCCATAAAGGACAGAATAGCCAACGGAATAACTCCCAAAGCAATTGTCGCGGTACATTTATATGGTATGCCTTACAAAGTAGATGAAATACATTCCATTGCCCGGAGATACAATATTCCGGTGATAGAAGATAGCGCTGAGGCCCTGGGAAGCTCATACAAAGGCCAAAAATGTGGAACTTTTGGACAATTGGGGATTTTGTCCTTTAACGGAAACAAAATTATTACTACCTCCGGTGGGGGAGCATTAGTAGCTAAAGATAAGAAATATAAAGAAAAAGCTGTATTTTTGGCTACACAGGCAAGAGATAATGCACCTCATTATCAGCACAGTGAGATCGGGTATAATTATAGAATGAGTAATATATGTGCCGGTGTGGGAAGAGGACAAATGCAGGTTTTAGATCAGCACGTAGCACAAAGAAGAAAAATGCATGATTTCTATAGTTCCCTTTTTGGTCCGATAAATGGGGTAGAGGTGCTAAAGGAACCGGGAAGTGACTATTTTTGTAATCACTGGTTGTCGGTTATTTACATCGACAAGAAAAAAACAAATGGCATAGATAGAGAGAAACTCCGTCTTGCCTTTGAAGTTGAAAATATTGAAAGCCGGCCATTGTGGAAACCCATGCATTTGCAGCCTGTCTTTGAGAATGAGCTTTATTACGGAGATAAAGTCAGTGAAGATTATTTTTTAAATGGGCTATGCCTTCCCTCCGGATCTAACCTTAGTGACGAGGATAGAGACAGAATTAAAAATGTAGTAACGGAAGTATTCAGTTTATAAATCGATATTTAGATGGCCGATAGATTAAAAAGAGCTTTGAAATTCAGTTTATCTGGAGAAGATACTGCTCTTGATTTGCGCAATATTAAATACCTGCCCCGATGGGTGGTATTTCTTATTGACATTTTTCTGGTTTCAGTATCTACACTACTCACTATTTTAATTATTCTGGATTTAACGCCGGATTATTACACGGTACTCGATTTCCCGTTAAAGGCGATCTTTATAGTTCTTGTAAACATTTTTTTCTTCTTTGTTTTCAAGACGTATGCGGGTATCATCAGGTATTCTTCAAATATAGATGCCCTGAAACTGTTATTGGCGACTATTTCTTCGTTTATAACCTTAGTAATTTTCAATTATATTACTTATTTCGTAATTGGTGAAAAAATCTATTTAGTAGGAGGGTTGCTCATTAATCTATGGATTTCTTTCTCACTATTGTTCCTCTTTCGACTAACTGTAAAGCAGGTATATGAATTTTTTAAAATTGCACAAAGAGACGAAGAACTTATACGGGCTGTTATTATTGGAGAAGATGAAAACGCAATTTCCATAGCCGGAGCCTTGGATATAGAGCATCCCAGAAGATT
>JBAVQO010000520.1:0-1721 GCA_049694135.1 Gillisia sp.
TTTTTATGGTGCCGAAGATGTAGATCTTTTTTCAAGACTTGAACATGCCGGCTTTAAGGAAACTAAGATTGAAAAGCGGTATTTTTTACATAATGCGCATCCAACTTTTCAGGGTTCAGAAGATAAAATAATTACGTCGAATCCACGTATAAAAAATATTATGCGTATAAATCAGCAACATTATTTACATAACAAGAAATTGAAAATCACCTGTCCTCTCAGGCAGTCGGGAATGGGAAATATTATTAGTAAGGAAGAAAGTGAAAGATTAAATACTCCTACAATTTCATACAGAATAAAAAATATCGCGGCACAAATCGATCATTTTTTAGAAGAGGAATTGCCAACTCTAAAAAACGAAATAATAAAAGTAGAATTTGTAGAAGATCCCTATTACAATTCAGCTAAGTACAAACTTAAAATGAAACTGGGAAAACAAACCCAGCCTTACTATTCTTTGAAAGAGGTAAACGATCGGGTTTTAAGAAAAATACTTTTCTCCTTTAGGGATAAAAATTATAGCTTCAGGATTTCTGAAGCCTTAAACGCTTTAGAGTTTAGGCTGGAAGTATAACAGATGAAAATAGTAAGTACAATAAAAAATATAATTAAAAATAAATGGCGTGAAGGAACAGAAAAGCTGCGTTTTCTAAACACTAAACGGAAAACCATTAAACTCAGGGAGCTAAGAAAATCTGATATTGAAAGGTGGAGTAATCCTAAGGAACTGCTTGAAAACTGGAATGAACGCACTGCAATTTTGGGGAGTAAGATTTCAGAGGGTGCTTCAGTAATAGAATTTGGTGCCGGAAATTTAGCTCTCAAAAATTATTTGCCAGACAATTGCAAATATCAGGCTTCGGACTTGATCTCCAGAAATAAGGATATTCTGGCCTGCGATCTTAATGAAAAAATAGAAATTGACCTTTCAGGATATGATACAGTGGTTTTTAGTGGGGTACTAGAGTATGTGTATGATATTGAAAAGGTTTTTCAACAATTTCCCGACTCGATTAGAACTGTACTTTTATCCTATGCCTGTACTGACATTTCATCTGCCCCAAGGCTAAAGCTGGGATGGTTAAGCGATTATACAACGAAAGAACTTACAACCATATTTGCTAAGAATAATTATACCGTGAAAGAGTATTTGGAATGGAGAAAACAATCGATATTTTATCTGAAAAAACAATGATTTAAGCAAATGATCTTAGAGTCAGTTAAGAAATTATATCATCAATTTAGAATCAATAAAAGTCTTTTTCTTGATTCTCTTTTTGGAGACAAAGACTATCGAAAGTTTGTGATTATCTGCGATTCCAGAACTGGTTCCACATTGTTATTGAACCTATTAGGTTTTCATCCTGAAATTGGGGTAGAAGGAGAAAAATTCAGAGCAATGGATCATAAAAGTGGAGAGGCTATTTGGAATGAAATTTTTAGGAAAAGAAAAAAAAGAATAAAACAAGTTGGATTCAAACTTTTTTATTTTCACGCGAAGGGTGAAGACCAAAAAGTGTGGGAGTTATTGGAACAAGATAAGTCTATTACAATTGTTCATTTAACAAGACAAAACCT
The DNA here is from genome assembly GCA_049694135.1 of Gillisia sp. GTDB lineage: Bacteria > Bacteroidota > Bacteroidia > Flavobacteriales > Flavobacteriaceae > Gillisia. Next base: position 1,579 of record JBAVQO010000520.1, read on the forward strand.
TTTAAGATCCTTGGTTTCAAAAAAAATTGGGTTGAAAACGAAAAAATGGACTGAAAATATAAATTCCAAAGAAGAAATTGGAATACAGGAAAAAAGAATTAGTCTTGGTAAAGAGGAATGTGAAAATTACTTCGAAACAATAT